>JAEYNG010000208.1 GCA_023412695.1 Planctomycetota bacterium
GTACGCACGGGGTTCGGTGCGAAAGAGGGGGTGGCCCGGGCAAGGCTCGCTACACTCAACGGTAATGAGCAAGACCCCGCCAGACTCTGGAGCGACCGGGCCCGGCGCCCGCCCCGCCGCGAAGCTCGAGGTCGTTGAGCCGATCGGCAAGCGCGTCCTGATCCGCAAGGATGAGGACCGCAAGACAACCAAGACCGGCATCCACCTGCCCGACAAGATCGAGATCCCGACCCTGACCGGCCGGATCGTCGCGATCTCCCGCCACGTCGAGAAGGACGACGACTACCCGATCCGGCGGTATGACCGGATCCTCTTCAATCCCAAGCACGCGATCCCGGTGGAGTTCGAGGGCGACAACCGGCTCTTTGTCATCCCGGTTGAGGACGTTGTCGCGGTTTTCCGGAAACCCGAGGATGCGGATGACTAAGAACCGGTGAAGGGAGTGGGGGGACCGTGGAGCCGAAGATGACCATCGCCGCACACATACCTGACGCTCCCCACGCCATGCCGCCGGTCAGCCCCCGCGGCAATCGCCTTGCGGTCGGTTCGCTGCTCATCGCGCCGCTCGCGACATTCGCCTTCCTGTTGCCGCTGGTCGCGCTGATAGTCTTCGGTCCGAGGTTCAAGGAGATCTTCGTGGACTTCGGCGTTGCACTGCCAGCCGTCACGCGGTCGCTGCTGCAGCTGTCCGACTTCCTTCTGTCCCCGGCCGGCATCGGCTCGCTTGCTCTGATGGCCATCGTGGTGTTCGTCGTTGTCGCCGTCGCGACTGGTATCCGCCGCCGGCTCGGGCTCATCCTCCTGCTGCTGTGCTTCTCCTGGACCGTCGTCACCGTCGGCCTCATGCTGGCTTGCTTCTGGACGCCGCTGGTTGCGATGATCGAGTCGCTCCAACAGGGCGGGGCGGTCTGACGGCGTCGCCGAAACCGAGCAGTCCGAGCGCACGAATAGCTGCCGACGGCGTGGAGATTGGGAGGCCTATGCGCCGCGCTCGGTCCCTTTCCGCCGCGTTCACGCTTATCGAACTGCTCGTGGTCATCGCCATCGTCGGCGTGCTGATCGCGCTGATCCTGCCGGCGTTCGCGTCCGCCCGCGAGGCCGCGCGCCGGGCGGCGTGCTCGTCGAATCTCCGTCAGTACCTCGTCGCGACGGAAACTTACCGCACCGACTTTAACGGACTCCTCCCCCTCGCGCCCGGGATGGAGACACAGCTCCCGCCCGACAACCGCTTCCTGACCTACTTCGAGGTGTTCAGCCGCTACATGGACCTCCCGGCCCGCGAGCCCGACCCGGCGAGCGGCGAGTATCCCGGCCACGGCGTGCTCTACTGCCCGTCCGACCGCGAATCGCCGCGCTTCGGCCCGCACGGCTATGCCTACCGCGCCGGCTGGTCGATCATGGGCGCGGTCGATCCGGACACGCCGCAGTCCGTTCAGCGCCGCCTCACACTCGATGCCGACTCCGCGCCCAACCTCATTGTGCTGCACGAGGAGATGGGCTATTCGCACCGGCGCGGCGTGCCCAACCCGCCCGCTGTCCGCACCAACTGGCGACAGGCCGCATACGCCGACGGACGCGTCGATTGGGTTGCCGGCCCGCCTCCGTGGCTCGACTTCGGAGGCGGGGTGATCATCGCGATCGGGGGCTGACGCCGGGCTCGCACGCCGGCCGTGCGCGAACGCCGGAAGTCCGCTTACACTCATCCATGAAGCACCTGCTCACGATCGACGAACTCTCGCGCGACGAGGTCCGCGGCATCCTGCAGCGCGCGATCAGCCTCCGCACGCGCCCCGAGCCCGAGTTGCTCCGAGGCCGGACGCTCTGCTGCCTCTTCGAGAAGCCCAGCCTCCGCACGCGCGTGAGCTTCGAGCAGGCGATGCGCAAACTCGGCGGGAATGCCATGAGCATGGGGCAGGGGGAGGTTGGCATCGGCGGACGCGAATCCCCAGAGGATGTCGCGCGGGTGCTCTCGTCGATGGTGGACGGCATCATGGCCCGCGTGTTCGACCACGCAACGCTGGTCCGCATGGCCGCGGTGAGTGCGGCGCCGATCGTCAACGGCCTTTCTGACCTTGCCCACCCCGCCCAGGCGCTCGCCGATGCGCTCACCATGATCGACGAGTTCTGCCCCGGCTCGGCGGATGGGCTCGAGGGGCGAACAGTCGCGTTCGTCGGCGACGGCAACAACGTCGCGCGATCGCTCATGGAAATCTGCGCCAAGCTCGGCATGCGGTTCATCCTCTGCTCTCCGGACGATTATGCCTTCCCGCAGGGCTGGTTCGACGACATGCTCCGCCGCTACCCCGGCATGCAGGCCTCGATGGTGCGCGACCCTGGCGAGGCGGTGCTCCGTGCAGACGCCGTCTGCTGCGATACGTTCGTCTCGATGGGTCAGGAGAGCGAAAAGGCGGCGCGGCTCGAGATCTTCCGCCGCTACCAGGTGAACCAGCAGCTGGTCGCGCAGGCCCCGCGCCACGCGATCGTCCTGCACTGCCTCCCGGCGTACCGCGGCGTCGAGATCACCGACGACGTCATGGACGGCCCGCGCTCGCGCGTCTTCCAGCAGGCCCGAAACCGCCTGGACGCGCAGATGGGCCTGCTCGCCACGCTCCTCGGCCGCTGACGCAATACGACGGACCCCTCATGGACACGGACTTCGATAACCTGGTGCTCGTCGTCGTCGGCGCGCACCTCCGCGCGGAGATGAACGACCGCCCAGTCGCCGCACGCCTTCGCGACGCCGTCGAGGAGGCCGTCTGGTCGCGCTGGCCCGCCGACGCGGCTGTCGATTCCGCCGCCCTGCCGCGGGTCGTCGTCCTGACCGATCTCTGGCGGCTGCACGACCCTAACCTCGCGCCGCTGCCACAGGTCTCCGTCGGCCATCCCGACGTCAACGCGCTCTCGGCGTTCCTCGCCGACAAGGTGCCCCCCGCGTTCGTCGTCGACGGCGAGATGGCCGTGCAGTTCGACGCCGCGGCCCCCGAGGCCATCGCGCTCTGCTGGGGGATCGACCACCGCTCGACCGCCCGCGCGGTCGCCGAGTTCATCGACCGCTATTTGCCCGCGTTCGCCGACGCCGTCGTCCGCGAGATCCGCGGCGCAGGCTGACCTCGCGGCTCAGTGCACCGTCCGCACCGCCGGCTCGCGCTGGTAGTACCGCGTCGCCGCCGCCGTCGCGAAGCCCTTGTCCGGCAACTCGACGATGCCCTCGCCGGGCTCGACGCCCGCCTCCTCGAGCAGGCCACGGGCGCTCGGTGCAAAGCCGATCGCCTTGCAGTGACCGAAGGCGTCCATCACGAACTGCACCGCCGCGGCCTCGCTCCGCAGTTTCTCGGTCGCCTCTTCGCTGAGGACCAGCGCGACGGCGTCCACGAGCACCGACGGACACCCGGCGAGCTGCGCATCGGCCTTCTGCTTCGTGCCGTCGCTCAGCGTCGCGCCGCCGATCTTCGGCGACACGAGCTTGGCCCGCGCGCCCCCGGACTCGACGTTGCTCTTGACGGCCTTGAGGACCTTCGCGTCGCTCCCCTCATCGAAGAGGATGGCCACGTCCCGTCCCTTCAACGTCGGGACCATGTTCCCGATGATCCGCAGCGCGGGCGAGGGCTTCAGGTCCTTCGGACGCACGGGCGTCGGGCTCGGCTCGGGTAGTTCCATGCCGAGCCCCTCGGCAACGCGCTGGGCGAGTGATTCGTCCACGTTCAGCAGGTTCGCCAGCATCGCGACACGGATGTGCTCGAGCTCCACCTTCGAAAGCTCGAACACCAGCCCGTTGACGAGGTGGTTCTGCTCCACCTCGTGCAACGAGCGGAAGAACAGGCGTGCCTGCGAATAGTGGTCGGCGAAGCTCTCCGGCCGCAGACGCTGCTTCTCGCCGCTGACCGGCTCGCTGAAGCTCTTGAACCCGGTCGTCGGCGTCTCGCGCGGGCCCGAGGGC
>JAEYNG010000350.1 GCA_023412695.1 Planctomycetota bacterium
CCGGGGCGCGGCGGGAGCGAGCCGGCGGGTGCGGATGCCGCGGAGGTCGCGGCGCGGCGCGGGCTGATCATCGTGATCGACGAGGGCGCGCTCGACGCGTGGTGTGATCAGGCGATCGCCGCGGAACCCGCGAGCGTGACCGCGTTCAAAGAGGGCAAGGCCGCGGCAATGGGTCGGCTGGTGGGCGCGGTGATGAAGCTGGCCGCGGGCAAGGTGGATGCGAAGGCGGCACGCGAGCGGCTGGAGCAGAAGCTGAGGTGAGGCCGCGAAGGTCTGCGGAGCTTGCGCACCGGCCCGCATCTCGCAAAAAAAACGCCGCGGCCCTTTCGGATCGCGGCGCTGGGAGTTCTGATTGAAGATTCTGTAGGTTGATCCGTCGGATCAGCGATCGACGAAGAAGGTCAGTTCGTCGTCGCGGACGGGGGTCTTGAGCTCGTCGCAGCTCGTCTCGGAGACGATGAGCTTCTCGCCCGCGGTCGAGGACCGCAGGGTGAGCGTGAACGCCCGCTTCTCGCCCGGCTTCAGGATGCCGGTGAGACCGGTGAAGGTCAGCTTGTTGCCCGCGACGGCCGGGGCCTTCGGAGCGGTGCTGGAGACATAGCTCATGCCCTCGGGGAGCGTGACGAGGACCGTGACGTTGGTGAGGTCGACCTGACCCTGGTTCTCGACCTCGTAGCGGTAGACCTGGTTGTCGCCGACGAGGACGACGCCCTCATCGTCGGTGAGGAGTGTGCCAAGGTCCGGCGAGCCTGTGACGCCGAAGTTGCACGAGGCGGTGACGGCCTCGGCGCAGGCGCAGCGGGCGGTGCCGGAGACGGCCACCTGTCCAGCGCCGGCGGTGCGGAGCTGCATGGAGACGGTCTTGCTGGCACCCGGGGCGATCTCGCCGAGGTTCCAGGTCACGTTGCCGCTGGCCATCGTGCCGCCGTTGTCAGCGGTGAGGAAGGTCGCGCCGGAGGGGACCGGTGCGGAGAACGCGGTGCCCTTGCAGCCGGCGTCGCCCTTGTTGCTGATGGTGAAGCGGACGGTCGCGGCTCGGCCCATGAGGATGCCCTGCGGGCACTCGGCCTTCACTTCGAGGACAGGCTGGGTCGCCTTGAGGGCGACGGCCGCGCTCTCGGCCGACAGGTTGCCGTCGGCGGACGCGGTCGCCTTGTTGGAGTAGGTGCCGGTCTTGTTAACCTTGACCGGGAACGTGAAGCTGCGGGTCTGGTTGGAGGCGAGGGTGCCCGCGTCGAACTCGACGTTGGACTTGTTGTCGGCGGTCATCATGCCGGCGGGCAGCGGGTCACGCACGCGGACGTTGCGGGCCGCGCCGGAGCCGGTGTTGGTGACGTCGATCTTGACGGTCGCCGTGTCGCAGACGGTGATGTCGGCCGGGGAGATCGTCTTGACGATGCGGAGGGCCGGCTGGACGATGCTGATGGTCTGGCAGAGGGCGTTGTTGTACGCGACCTCGCAGCAGTGCGTGATCATGCCGGCGGCCGGGGCGTTGCCCGTGACGCGGATGGTGCGGCTCTGGCGCGGGGCGAGGTTGCCCAGTTCCCAGGAATAGATGGTGCCGCTGCTGCTCTTCGGGGCCGGGTCGGCCGAGACGAAGCGGAAGTTGCTCGAGGGCTGGTCCGTGAGCAGCACGCTGTTCAGCGACATGTCCGTCAGGTTGGTGACGATGATGTCATAGGTGAAGTTCTGGCCGGCGATGACCTCGCCCGGGCTGGTGCGCTCGACCATCACGGCGGACGTCGAACGCTCGCCGGTGGGGAGGTACATCACGCTCGAGCCGGTGCGCGGCGCGGCCGCGAGCGCCGCAGTGGGCGCCTCGCGCCGGGGCTGGGTCGCCTGCGCGGGGGCCGGTGCGGGCTTCTCCTGGCGCGGTGCGGGCGCGGTGCGGGCGCGCCCGTCGCCATTGTCCGTCGGGTAGGCGTACCAGTAGTCCTCGCTGGTCGAGCGGGGCCTCTGGCCGTCGTTGTTGCAGGCGGTAACGCCCGACAGGAGGACCGCGACGATGCACGCCCTCGAGATCCATTGTTTCATGCTCATCACAGGTCTCCTTGTGTTGGCTGGTAGTGTTCAACCGGATTCGTTTGCCAACTCGTTATGCCGGTGGATTCGCATCCGACAAAAAACTGAAAGAAGCCTACATGGCTTCCTTGCCGATTTGCAGGTGACGAATCGTGTTCGCGATGGAGAAGTCATCGCTGCCCCATGTTCCCCGACATGGAGAAGATATTCATCTGTCGCGCGCAGAGCAAATTCCGGACAATCGTCTACCGATATTTCGAGCGGGCGGCGTGCAGCCCGCGCGCGTGCTTTGGCAAAATGGTGCTCACTGAGACAGCTGCGACACGTACCCCCGACGACCGCGCAATAGTTGCCGATCATTCGTAAACCTGTTCGTACAAACACATTGTGATCGAGTGAGCGCCGGGTCGGGGCTGCGTTCGCAGCGGCATTCCATTTGCCACGGGCCGCCAATTGAAAACGCCGCGATCGATGATCGCGGCGTCGGG
>JAEYNG010000469.1 GCA_023412695.1 Planctomycetota bacterium
GTGCACCTGCGCGAGGCCCGGCGGCACATCCAGGACCGGGACCTCGACTTGCTGGGCCGGCTGGTGCGGAGCAAGCTGAACCTCGAGATGGCGGCGACGGACGAGATGGTGGGGAGCGCGTGCCGCGTCGGACCGCACACGGCGATGCTGGTGCCGGAGGGTCGGCAGGAGGTGACGACGGAGGGAGGCTTGGACGTGGTGCGCAACCTGCCGCGGTTGAAGGAGGTGGTGGCGCGGCTGCGGGGCGCGGGGATGATCGTGTCGGCGTTCATCGATGCGGATGAGCCGCAGATCGCGGCGGCGATCGAGGCGGGGTTCGAGGTGTGCGAGATCCATACGGGCCCGTACGCGCACGCGTTCGCAACGTGCGGGGGGGACTTCCGGCGGGAGGAGCTGGCTGAGGAGCTGGAAAAGGTCGCGGCGGCGGGGCGGCGCGTGCGCGGGGCGGGGCTGCGGTTCAACGCGGGGCACGCGCTGAACTATCACAACGTCGGGCCGATCGCCGCGCTGCCGGGTATCGCGGAGCTGCACATCGGGCACGCAATTGTGTCGCGCGCGGTGTTCACCGGGCTGCGGCAGGCGGTGCGCGAGATGAAGGACCTGATGTGTGCGCACAACATCGGGGCGGGCTGATATGGATACCACCCCTCCTGACCCACCCGGGGGCGCGAACCCGGCCGTCTTTGATCAATCGAGCCCCGCGGCGGGGTGGGCGGTGGACCAACTTCTGCCCGAGCCGCTGCCGACGGATCCGTTCCCGCTGTTCGCGGCTTGGTTCCAGCGGGCGCACGAGCTTCGAGTGCAGCCGAACCCGAGCGCGATGCGCCTGGCGACGATCGACGCGGACGGCACGCCGGCGACGCGGATCGTGCTGTGCAAGCAGATCGATGCGGGCGCGGGGTCGTTCAACTTCTACACGAACTATCGCGGGCGGAAGGGGCGCGCGCTCGATACCAACCCGCACGCGGCGGCGTGCTTCCACTGGGACACGATGGATCTCCAGGCGCGGTTCGAGGGGCTGGTGCTGCGGACGAGCGCGGCGGAGAGCGACGCGTATTTCGCGTCGCGGCCGTGGATGAGCCGCGTGGGGGCGTGGGCGAGCGACCAGACGGAGCCGATCGAGTCGCGCGCGGCGATGCTGGCCAAGGTCGATGAGGCGCTGCGGCGGTTCGGGCTCGACCCGGCGAACCTGCCTCCGCCGGATGCGCAGGTGGCCGTGCCGCGACCGCCGCACTGGGGCGGGTTCCGGTTTGTCGCGTCGTACGTGGAACTGTGGGTGGGGAGCAAGGTCCGGCTGCACGACCGTGCGTGCTGGCGTCGGAAGCTGACGGAGGCGCGCGACGCCGCGGGGCAGCTGGTCGGGGTTGCGCCGGCGTCGGGGTGGGGTGCGTCGCGGCTCCAGCCGTGATGGTTATCAGAACTGTCAAACTGTAAAAAATCACACTCTGGGCACGCGTGGTCGAAGGCTGGAGCAAGATCGGCCCAAGGTTTGTCGATCTCCATTGAACGCATGGGGCTCACAGAGGAACCAAGCACGAGATCGCGGTACGGGCGAAAGCCGCCCGATGGGAGGGTTTTCCCATGAAACCCCGCCGCGAACTCTCCGCCGCCGAGCTCGATGCGCTGCACGAGCAGTTGTCGCGTCAACTGGACAAGATCGGGATGGAGACGCAGCCGAAGGTCGCGCTGCGGCTGCTGGAGCTTGCGCAGGACCCGGAGACGCGGGTGCAGGACTGGGCCAACGCGGTGAAGACGGACCCTGCGCTGACCGGGCGGCTGTTGAAGCTGGCCAACTCGGCGTTCTATGCGCAGCGTGCGCCGGTGACGAAGCTCGACCGCGCGCTGGTGCTGCTGGGCACGGAGCGGACGAAGGCGGTGTGCCTGGGGTTCTATCTCAGCCGCGCGGCGACGCCCAAGGGCGTGCAGGAGCTTGGTCGCGAGGTGTGGGGTCAGTCGGTGTACCGCGCCGGGCTTGCCAGCTCGCTGGCGAAGATGAACTGCCCGCACCTGGTGGGCGAGGCGTTTGTGGTGGGGCTGATGCTCGACGCGGCGATCCCGATCATGGGGCGGCTGCTGGGCGATGGGTACCTGAACCTGTACAGGTCGTGCGGCACGCCGGGGAAGCTGTTCGCGGCGGAGTTCGCGCAGCTGCAGTACACGCATACGGACGTCGCCGCGACGCTGGCGCGGCGGTGGCGTCTGCCAACGGTGCTTGCCCGGCCGATCTGCTGGCACCATGCGCCGCCGTCGATCGCGCCGGCGTCGGACGCCGCGGCGACGCTTCAGCGGATCGCTTACTACGCGGGCTCGGTGCGGCTGAACGCCGACGGCACGCCGGCCGCGCCGCTCCCGCACCCGTCGATGGCGACGCGGCTGTTCGACCTGCCTGTGGGCGGGCTGGACACGATCCTGTCGAACGCGGCGAACGAGTATCGCGCGACGATCGAGATGTTCTCGCACCTGGGGAACCGGATCGAGAACCTCGACGCGGTGACGGACGCGGTGCAGCTGCAGCTCGTGGACATGATGGATGCGCAGATCGAGCGGGCGATGATGCTCGAGTCGCAGGTGGGGCCGAAGCGGCTGACGCTGGCCGACCAGACGATCGAGGTCGAGCCGGGGACCAACGGCGAGGTCATCGCGTTCCTCGCGGGGCAGACGGGCGAGCGGCTGCTGACCTGCACCGTGAAGCCGGCCAACG
>JAEYNG010000479.1 GCA_023412695.1 Planctomycetota bacterium
TCAGAGATCTCCTCGTGCTTCCGAATGGCGATCTCATCGTATCCGGTGAGTTTTCGCAGGCGGATGGCATAACATCCAACAACATCGCACGATGGGACGGCCAAGCATGGCACCCAATGGGCTTCGAGTCGAGAGTCTCTGCGATGTGGTTACCACTCACACGTTCCGGTGGAACGCTGTTCGCTGCCCGAGGTACGCGACTCTACCGTTGGACAGGTTCATCGTGGGCGATCCATGGAAGCGCTGTCGACTCATCCATCTATGCGATGACTGCTTTGCCGTGCGACGAGCTCGCAGTCGGCGGAAACTTCTCTACCGCTGGCTCCCACGTCTCCGCCTACTTCGCCCGCTTCGCCTCCGCTCCCAACCCCTGCCCTCCCGACTTCGATTGCTCGGCCACCATCAACCCTGACGACATCTTCGCATTCCTCTCCGCCTGGTTCGCCCTCGACCCCGCCGCCGACATCAACAACGACTCCGCCATCTCCGTCCCCGATATCTTCAGCTTCCTCTCCGCGTAGTTCGCCGGCTGCTGACCCGGCCCTCACTCGCTCCCTTCCCCCCTGAACACGCTCACGCGAACCACCACAACGGCCCGCTCCCCCCGTTCGGGCAGGTTGCCGCCGCCGAGTCCATCAGTACCTTTCACTCGAGGCGATCGCGGAGCGTAAGGAGGGCAGGAAGATGGCCTGCATGCTGAAAAGCCGGACCGGTATCGGGCGCCTTGCACCTTTGCTGGTGTGTTGCCTGCCGCATACCGCCGTCAATGCCCAGTGCACCAACGGATGGCACCCCTACGACCCTGTCTCTGGGCTTCCGGAGATCACCGATCCGCGGCTGGCATTCGACTCGGTTCGCAACGTCATGGTCGTCGTCGCGGCCGGACCCAACCAAGCCGGCCTCCCGACCACGGCGACCTGGGAGTTCCAACCGGGGCCCGGACTCTGGAGCTTCCGCCACAACACCCTCTTCCGGCTCTGCGATGCGCCTGTCGCGCCGCTTGGCCCGTGGACCATCACCGCCGGCGCAGGCGACTACATCGATGGCGGCGGGTACAACTGCTTTGGCGGGGGCTTCCAGACCTGGATGTACAACGGTGGAAACTGGGAGCGCGACACCACGCAGCCGGGCGGCAGCGTGCCCAGTGTCCGTGCAGGTCACGCGATGGCCTATCACGCCGGGATCGGACGAATCGTCCTCTTCGGCGGGTCCAACACGCAGCTCGGCACGTACCCCGACGACACCTGGGAATACGGCGGCAACTGGGATCTGCAGGACCCCGCGCAGCATCCGACGGGCCGGGCCAACCCCGCGATGACCTACGACCCCGTCCGCGAAGTCATCATCATGTACGGCGGCACAAACCCCGACGACGGGTACGTGCGACAAACCTGGGAGTATGACGGCACGACCTGGACCCAACGCGGCGGAACGCAGCCCCCCGGGCTGGTCGATGCCCTCTTCACATTTGACGAGCGACGCAACTGCGGCGTGCTCCAGGGCGGGTTCACCTCCAACGGCGGCTACTACTTCGGCACGTGGGAGTACCGCGACGGGGTCTGGACGCAGGGCGCCACCGTTCCCCAGGGCCTGGGGAGCGACGGCGGCATGGCCTATGACCCCAGGAATCGCGCGGTCATGCTCTACGACCCCGACTGGGGGCCCGGCCTCCATGACCCCACGATGTTCTACTACGGGTGCTCCGAGCCCGAGATTCATTTCCAGCCGGAGAATCAGTTCCTGTGCAACGGCGATCTGCTGTACCTCAACTGCGGCGCCCGCGGCATCGGCAATCACCTCAACTTCCAGTGGCGACGGAACAGCACCGACATCCCGGGCGCGACAAGCTCGATCTACATCCGTCAGGACGCCGTGCCCGGCGACACCGGCGTATACAGGTGCTTCGTGTCAAACCCTGACTACGGCACCTCGGCCCTCAGCGAGCCCGCCATCGTCATCGTGGACAACGGCCCGCCCTCGATCCAGTCTCATCCTGTCAGCCGCTTCGTCTGCGAGGGGGTTGATGTCACGTTCACAGTTCAGGCCACCAACCTCTGGTCCTATCAGTGGCGCCGCTCGGGTGTCCCCATCCCGGGCGCAACTTCCTCCACGTACACCATCAACAACGTCAGCAGCAACGACGCCTCGACCTACGACTGCCTCATCAGCAACTACTGCGGCTCGGTGGATTCAAGCAACGCATTCCTCGTCGTCAACGAGGCGCCGAACGTGCTCGTGCTGGGCGCCACAAGCATCATGATCGACGCAGGACAGAACGCGCTGTTCGACGCCGCCTCGTTCGGCACGCAGCCGATGACGCTCCAATGGCTCCGCAACGGCGTGGCAATCTCCAACGGCCCGGGAGGCGCCTCGCCCGGCGGCGGCGCCGTCTCCGGCGCGACAACCACCGACCTGCTGATCACCGCCGCCCAGCCGCCGGACTCCGGTGTCTACCAACTCCGCGCGACCAACACGTGCGGCGAGGACATCGGCACGCCGATCATCCTCACCGTCGACTCCGGGTGTCCCGCGGACTTCGACAGCAACGGGATAGTCGCTGTCCCCGATATCTTCGCCTTCCTCTCCGCCTGGTTCGCCCAAGGCCCCGGCGCAGACTTCGACAACAACGGCACCATTGCCGTGCCTGACATTTTCGCCTTCCTCTCCGCTTGGTTTGCCGGGTGCTGAGCCCTCCCGACCGGCCCTTCCACCACGCCGAACCCACGGAAGGTACAGCACTTAGCAATTACCGCTCAAAATCCATACAAAATCCTTGACAAAGGTTGTGTTCAACCCCATACTAATCCCAAATGTGCTTCCGCGAGTTTCGATCAACACCACCGTCAAGTTCTTCAGTGGACCCAGCACCAGCCCACCCACAACCAGTGGTATTCGACCCGGATCCGATGACGGAAGCCGACATCTTGACCCTCATCAGCCGGGGCGTGACGTTGCTGGAACTGACCCGGCGGTATGACACCACGCTGACAGCGTTCTGTGAATGGATGGGTCGTGAGCACGTTCAGTACGAACTCGACAAACGCTTTCAACAAGCACTGGCTGCTGCACGGGACGCGGCCATCCGAGCCATGCCAACCGTCGAGAAGGCCCTCAAGCTGCTTGGCGACCGGCCGCCAAAGCGCACTCGCCGAAAACAACAGCCGTAGGTCTCCTGTAAAGCCGCAGCTCCGCGATCGACCAGCGCCATCGCGCGCACCTTGCCCATGTTCACCCCCGCTAGCACAGGCCGACTGGCCCATTCCCCCTCATCAAGTAGTCTTTCTCCATGAAGACATTCCCCGCGCTCCTCGCCCTGTGCATCGCGATCGCGATCTGCACCTCCGCCCGCGCCGATATCGCCGCCATCCTTTCGGGGCGCGATAACACCCTCTACCAGGACCCTTCCGGCGGGCTCTCCAACGGCGCGGGCACGGGCATGTTCGCCGGGCGGAATGCCGCCGCTAATAACTCCATCCGCCGCGGCCTCGTGTGGTTTGACATCGCCTCCACCATACCCGCTGGGTCCACCATCACCGGCGCAACGCTCACGCTGTACAACAGCGCGGCAAACAGCGGCGACGCCACCGTTTCTCTCCACCGCGCCCTCGAGCTTTGGGGCGAAGGCGCCTCCGTCGCCGGCGGCAGCGGCGGCGGCGGAGGTGGCCCGGCAGCCCCCGGCGACGCCACGTGGCTTTACCGGGACTTCCCCCTCATCGTGTGGGCAAACCCCGGCGGGACCTTTGACCCCGTCTCCAGCGCTTCCGCAACCGTCGCCGGCACCGGCACTTACAACTGGTCGTCCCCCGTGTTGATCAACGACATCCAGCTCTTCCTCGACGGCCCCTCCGCAAACTTCGGTTGGGCCATCCTCGGTGACGAATCCGCCCCGAGCACCGCGAAGCGGTTTGCAACCCGCGAGGAAACCGCTGCGGATCTTCGACCGATGCTCTTGATCGAGTACACGCCCGTCCCCGCCCCGGGGGCCGCCGTCGCTTTGACCCTGTTTTCTCTGGCCACGGTGGGTTCGCGGCGGCGTCGATAATAAGATACTGTCTTGTCCGTTTAAGAGAGAGGAATGGTGGCCATGTCGATGCCACGGTTTGCTCGGTGGGCCATCCAAGCCGGTGTTCTCGCAATTCTGGCTGCCAGCGCGTCCGCGCAGACAACCGTCTCCATCACGGCGGCACGCGACAACACGCTCTACGAAGACCCTCAAGGCGACGTCAGCAACGGCCAGGGGCCGGACATCTTCGCCGGGACAAACCAAGTCCCGACCATCCGCCGCGCCGTCCTCAAGTTCAACCTTAACACCGTCCCGCCCGGATCGGTTGTCACGGCCGCGACACTGCGTCTGAATGTCAACCGCGTCCGGGGTGGCTCGCACGCCGTCACCGTTCACAAGCTCCTCGCCGACTGGGGTGAGGGCCCCTCGGCCGCGTTCACCAACACCGGCATGGGTGTTCCCGCGGCGTATGGCGACGCGACCTGGCTCCACACGTTCTACGACGCCGATTTCTGGTCAACGCCCGGCGGCGATTTCGTCGCCGCGCCCAGCGCGACCACGCAGATCGGCGGCCTCGGCAACTTCACATGGTCCGGCCCGGGCATGCAAGCCGACGTGCAAAGCTGGCTCAACGACCCGTCCTCCAACTTCGGTTGGATTGTCCGCAGCGTCGAGAACACTGTCGCCACCGTCAAGCGATTCTCGAGCAGCGAGGCCTCCAACTCTTCCGACCGCCCGCAACTCACTATCACCTACACCCCGCCGAACTCCCCCACCGGCGCGTGCTGCCTGCCCAACGGCTCGTGCACCGTGCTGTCGGAGTTCTACTGCGCCCTGCAGAACGGTGCATACATGGGCGACAGCACGTCGTGCGCGCCGTCGCCGTGCGGCCAGACGACCGTGCAGATCGTCGCGTCAAAGGACAACACAATCTATGAAGGCGGCGACCTGAGCAACGGCGCGGGCGACGGCGTGATTGTCGGCACGACCGACGCGCGCCGCCGCGGCCTTGTCGCATTCGATCTCTCGTCGTTGCCTGCTGCCTCGCGGGTTGTCTCGGCCGAGCTGCGGCTCACGCAGAACCTCACCGCCGACACGCAGCCGCGCGCCCTTTCGCTCCACCGCCTCAACTCGCTCTGGGGCGAGGGCGCCTCCGTCGCCGGCGGCGATCAGTTCGCCGGCGCTCCGGCCGCGGCCGGCGACGCCACGTGGAGCTACCGCCACTTCAACACCGACGCCTGGCTGAACGCCGGCGGCGACTTCGATCCCGCCGCGAGCGCGGTCGCCCTTGCGCCCGCGGCCGATGGCATTGTCACTTGGTCCGGCGCGCTGCTCGCGGCCGACGTGCAGAACTGGAAGACCACGCCCGCCTCCAACCGTGGCTGGGCAATCATCGGTGAGGAGGCCGCAGCGGGTTCCGCCCGGCGCTTCGCCTCGCGCGAGGCCGCGATGACCTCGGCACGCCCGACGCTCCAGGTCACCTACACGCTCCAGCCGCTCGCCGCGGCGTGCTGCTTCGACGACGGCTCCTGCATCGTGCTCACGCAATCCGCATGTGCGATCCAGGGCGGCGTGTTCAACGAGGACCAGCCCTCCTGCACGCCGAACCCCTGCCCGCAGCCCATCGGCGCGTGCTGCCTCCCGCTCGGGAACTGCATGCAGCTGTCGGCGATCGACTGCACCGCGGCCGGCGGCACGTTCATCGGCGCATCGGCCTCGTGTGTCGGCGCGAGCTGCCGGATGACGCTCACCCCGTTCGTCGACGAGCTGCCGATCCCCGCCGTCGCGCAGCCGACCACCGGCGAGCCCGGCGGCGCGGCTCACTACGACATCGCGATGACGGAGTTCCTGCACCAGGTGCACCGCGACCTGCCGCCGACGCGCGTGTGGGGCTACGGCGGCACGTTCCCCGGCCCAACCATCGAGGCCCGCACCGACCAGCCCGTCACCGTGACATGGATCAACGATCTCCGCGCCATCGAAAGCGGCGAGCTGCGCGCTGCGCACCCGCTCACCGTCGATGAATGCCTCCACGGCCCGGACATGACCGGCGAGACCCCCGTCACGGTGGTGCACCTGCACGGCGCGAAGACGACCACCGACAGCGATGGCCACCCGGACCTCACCTTCCCGCCCGGCGGGCAGTCCGAGCTGTACACCTATCCGAACCAGCAGCGGGCCGCGACGATGTGGTACCACGACCACGCGCTCGGGCTCACCCGCCTGAACGTGTACATGGGCCTCGCCGGCTTCTACCTGCTGCGCGACAATGTCGAGTCCGCGCTCGCGCTCCCCACGGGCGAGTACGAGGTGCCGCTGGTCATCCAGGACCGCAGCTTCAACCCCGACGGCTCGCTGCGATACCACACCGACCGATGGCATGAGCACTTCTTCGGCGAGTTCCTCGTCGTCAACGGCAAGGTCTGGCCGTACATGAACGTCAAGCGCGGCAAGTACCGATTCCGCGTGCTCAACGGCTCGAACTCACGCACCTACACGCTGTCGCTCTCTAGCGGCGCATCCTTCCGGGTCATCGGGACCGAGGGCGGCCTGCTGCAGGCGCCGGTCAACGCGCCGGAGTTCACGATCCAGCCCGGCGAGCGCGTCGACGTCGTGATCGACTTCGCGCCCTACGCAGCCGGCACGGAGATCGTGCTCACCAACTCCGCGCCGGCGCCGTTCCCGGGCGGCCCCGAGGACAGCGAGATCCCGCAGGTGATGAAGTTCATCGTGGGGTCGGAGACCGGCCACACGACCCCGCTCCCCGCAACGCTCGCGCCGTACACCCCGATCCCGGAGGCCGAGTCGCTGCGCCAACGCGAACTTCAACTCGTCAAGATGCCGGCGCACGCCAACTGCCCCGACCACACCGAGGGCGTCTGGATGGTCAACGGCCTCATGTGGGACGACATCACCGAGGTCCCGCGCATCGGCCAGACCGAGATCTGGGCGTGGATAAACAACTCCGAGATCACGCACCCGATGCACATCCACCTCGTGCAGTTCCAGGTGCTCGACCGACAGTCGTACGTGATGATCGGCCAGAGCGTGGTGCCGTTCGGTCCGAAGTTCCCGCCGGAGCCGTGGGAGGCGGGTTGGAAGGACACCGCGCAGTCGCCGCCGAGCATGATCACCCGAGTGATCATGCGATTCGAGGGCGAGCCGGGTCTCTACCCCTATCACTGCCACCTGCTCGAGCACGAGGACCATGAGATGATGCGGCAGTTCCACCTGCTCTGCCCGGCGGACTTCAACCGTGACGGAGTTGTGAACGTGCCGGACATCTTCGCATTCCTGAGTGCCTGGTTCGCGTACAACCCCGAAGCTGACTTCAACAACAACGGCGTGGTCTTTACGACCGACATCTTCGCATTCCTCTCCGCCTGGTTTGCGCCCTGCCAGCCCTGATGATCGAGACGGAAGTACCCCACCAGCATTGACAAGGCCCCCTGAAAGCCAGTAGCCTCGACGCGGCGGAGTCCCTGCGGCGCTACCTGTCAGCGTCCGTGATGGCCGCCGCCGACTCAAGGAGGCCATTATGCTGCATCAGAGGGTTCGGGTCGCGCGTCTCGTGCTGGCCGCGGGCATCGTCTGCACATCCGCGCAGGCCGCGTGGGCGCAGGACGTCACCTCGCCGGGAGACTTCATCACCCCGTCATCGGGAAACCACCCCGTCGGCGAGCCGGCGTCCGCTGTGATCGACAACAGCGCCACGACGAAGTACCTCAACTTCGACGAGCTGAACACGGGGTTCACCGTGTCGCCCAGCGGCGGCGGCATCGTCCGCGGCATCACGATCGTCACTGCGAATGATGCGCCCGAGCGCGACCCGACGAGCTTCATCATCGAGGGCTCCGACGACGGCGTCAACTTCTTCGTCATCGCCCAGGGCGCGCTCAACCCGCCGACCGCCCGCTTCGCGCTCGAGGGGGCGACCTTCGAGAACAGCACCGCCTACGCCGAGTACCGCGTGACCTTCCCCACGGTGCGCAGCGCCGCGAGCGCCAACAGCATGCAGGTCGCCGAGGTCCAGCTCGTCACGCAGGGCGACGTGCTGACGCCCGGCGACCCGATCGTCGTCTCCTACTCCCCGGGCGCCTCGAGCGGCCCGAGCGAGGGCGGAGCCAACCTCCTCGACAACCGGCTCCAGACCAAGTTCGGCGTGTTCGGCGCGAACTTCGGCCCGACCTTCGTGGACATCACGCCCGGCGTCGGCGCGACCATCGTCAACGGCTTCGACATCTTCGGCACCGCCGACGACCTCACGTTCACCGGCCGCGAACCGTCCTACGTCGCGATCTCCGGCTCCAACGACGGCGTCAACTTCGTCGAGTTCTTCAGCACGACGATCGCCTCGAGAACCGCCAACTACCAGGACCAGCAGTTCTCCTTCGCCAACAACACCAGCTACACGACCTACCGGATCGAGTTCGGGC
>JAEYNG010000491.1 GCA_023412695.1 Planctomycetota bacterium
CCGATCCCCCACGCGATCCATCCGATCTCGACGTTCGCGTAATACGCCAGCGCGGCCCACACCGCCGCACCGACAAGCCCCGCGATCACCGCCCCGATCAACGCGCCCAGATAGTTCATGGCCATGCTCCCACGAAGGTGGCCCGCCCGCCCACGAAACGCGCGCAGTATCCACGACTCCCGCCCGGCACGCAAGGGGGTACGCACTCGTTTGGCGAGGCTTTGAACGTCCGGCTTTGGTTATCAGCACCCCGCGAACCACGCGCTCAGGAATGCGAAGATATCCGGGACCGCCACCGCGCCGTTGCCGTCGAAGTCCGCCGCGCCCTCGCCGGCGAACCACATTGACAGGAACGCAAAGATGTCCGGCACACCCGCCGCACCCGAACCATCGATATCTACCACGCACCCGCCGAAGCCGGGGTTGATGCTGAACACGCCCGACTCTGCTGACGAGTTCTGGAACCGCCGGTCTTTCGCGACCACCCGCAGCCTCACCGCCGGGATCCCCACCGTCTCCGGCAGTCGCCACGCGTACGAACGCGCCGCGGCCGGAAGGTCCCGCGCAACGATCATCCACCTCGTTCCACCGTCATATGAAGCACGGATGTCGAACGACCGCAGCGCCTCGTCGTCCGACGCCTCCCACGCGATGTTCACCGTCGTCCCGCTCGCGTAGCTGACGCCCGTATGACTGCTCGTCAGCGCGACCGCCGGGGCCGCGTCGCCCAGCAGCGGGTCCGGCCGGATCGAGAACCACGGCCCGTAGAAGCTCTTTACCTGGTTCAGCGTCCCGGTCGCATCGAACCGGAACCGCGCCCGGTCCGTGCTGATGTCCGGCATCGCCGCGTCGAGTACGTTGCACATCAACCCGGCCTGCGGGAACGCGCCGCCCAGCGACTGGCTTGTCTCGTCGTTGTCGAACTCCAGCGCGACATACACCGACCCCACCACGCCGCTGTACGCCGCGCACGCCGGCAAAGGCTCGCCCGGCCGACGCTCGCCGGCCACCGAAGCGTCCGGCGTCAGCGTCCCCGTGAACGGCTCCGGGTTGGTGACCTTCATCGGCAGGTCCGTGATCCCCTCCTGCCCCAGGTCATCGACCGCAACCACACGCAGGAACTGGTCCGCGCCGTTCGGCGGCGTGCCGATCGTCGGCACCCTGAAGTCGAACGACCTCGCGTCCGCGGGGACCTCCGCGATCAGTTGCATCTGGTGATCCGCGTTCGAGTGCGGCGAGTAGTACACCCGCTGGGCCGTGATCTGCCCGTCATCGCGGGCCGTCCACTGCACGACGTAGCTCTCCCCCGGGACCGCCTCCTGATCGGGCGTCACGAACCGCACCACCGGCGGCGGGTTGTCCGTCGGCGGCTCAGTCAGGAACGGCAGCAGATGACCGCCCGCGAACAGCCCGAAGTACACCGCGTCACCCTGCCCGCCCGGGTTCCGGTGCTCCCGCGGCCCGGTCGGCGTGCCCCACCAGTTGTTCCGCGCGTCGCTGTCCGTGTCCTCGAGGCTGTTGTGCGTCGCCCGCGCGATCAGCCCGCCGTTGGGCAGGAACGTGTTGAAGAAGAAGTCGGGGTCCGGCGTCCCGTTGTTGTTGATGAAGCTGTTCGGGTTCGCCGGATGATTCGCGTTCAGATAGCCCTCGACCGTGTGATTGGGCGCGAAGTCCTCGCCCGTGATCGAGTACACGTTGTTCTCAAATGTGCACTTCCGCGGCGAGAAGTAGTTCCCCGTATACACCGCCCGGTGGTTGTTCCGGAACACCGAGTTGTCGATCGATAGCGGCATCCCGTGGAACCCTAGCCCGAACCGCGAGTGCTCGAAGACGCACCAGTCCCAGCGCGCCCCGAACCACTTCACGTTGCCGACCGCGAGGCTGTACCACATTGTCCCCGGCTCGTACGACGTGAACACGACCGGTCGCTCCGGCTCGCCAAGGAACACCGGCCCCGCCAGCCCGTGGCTGTCCGTGTCGAAGAAGAACGAGACGCCCTCCGCGATCTTCACCGTCACGCCCGGCAGGATCGTGATCCGCCCGTGCGTCGTGCTGTTGTCCGTCACCGCGTACGGGATCCCGGGATCCGCCCAGATGACATCCTCATCCATCGGCGCGGCGTCGTCGGTGTCCGGCACCTCATTGAACTCATTGCCTGTCGCAGGCAGCACGCTCCCCGGCAGCAGCCCGGCCGAGTTGCGGCCGATGTTCACCGGCCACTTGTTCCCCTGCAGCGTCACCGAATCCTCGATGAGATACGAGGCCCCGCCTTGCAGGCGGATCCCCGGCCCGCGCGTGTTCCCCGTCACGCTCACGTCGCCGATGAAGCGGTGCTGCTTCTTGTCCATCAGCACGTCGATGTACGCCTCGTCAACCGTCACGTTGTCGAGGATCGCGCTCCCCCACACCATGATCGCCTCACCCCCGACCGGGTCGTCGCCGACGTTCACCTGCCCGCCGCGAAAGAACGAGCAATCCCGCGCCGCCAGCCACCCTCGCTGCAACGCAACGCTGCACCCCTGCCCGAACGTGCACCGCGTCAGCGACACGATCTGCCGCGCTGTCGAGAGATCGCCGCCAAAGAACCGCTGGCCGATGTCCCCCGCGCTGTCGTACGAGAAGCCCGTCGGCGCCGATGGGTCCGTGAATGCGGAGTCGGTGTACACGACTTTCCCGCCCGCCGTCACGCCCGTGAAGCTCTGCACATCCACGTGCCGGCCCGTGAGCAGCCCGTCGTTCTCCACAACCGGCGACCCCGGCCCGCGCCCCCCCCCCCGCGGCGCGGCGGTGCCCCCCACCGCGAACCGC
>JAEYNG010000515.1 GCA_023412695.1 Planctomycetota bacterium
CCTCAAAGGCGCCTCCGCCCAAGCCCCGGTGATACGCCAGCCGGCTGCTCTGCCCAACGCGCGTCACACCAACGACATCGATCACCCCGTCGCCGGAGACATCCGCCAGCTCGACGCCCCCCGGCACCTGCCCGATCGCCAGCAAATGCGCCGCATACCCGCCCATGCCGTCTGACATCAGCAGCACGATCGCGTTGTTCCCGCCCGCCGCCGAAGCGAAGTCAAGCACGCCGTCGCCGTTCAACTCCGCGATACGCAACTGCGCAATTCCGTTCCCACCCGAAGAGAACGGCGATTCCACGGCCGCGCTGAACAGCCCGCCGTCTGGCGTCGTGTTCCTCACGACCTGCACCCCCGCCGTTCCAGCGCTGCCCAGCACGATGTCGATGTCGGCATCCCCATCGATGTCCGCCGCGGCGATCGCCGCCGGGTTGTCAAAGCACACAATGGTGACTGCCGTCGCAAACGCCCCGCCGCCTGTCCCGAGCACCACGCTCACCGAGTCGGCCGTCGAGTTGCAGACGGCGATATCCGGCACTCCGTCGCCGTTGAAGTCGCCCGTCGCCACGCCGAACGGCCCGTCGCCCGCCGCGAGGTGCTGCGCGGGGCCGAAGGTGCCATCACCAACGCCCGGCAGGATCGTTGCGCGATCGCCCGCAAACGACGCCACGACAATGTCCAGTTCACCGTCGCCCGTCACATCCGCGAGCACGATGTCCCGCGGCGTCATCAGCCCCGGATAGTGCGCCGCCGCGCCGATCGCGCCCTGCCCCGGCCCCGTGCTGATGTTCGGGAACACGCTCACGCTCGACGAGTTCGAGTTGATGCACACGATCTCCGGATGCCCGTCGCCGTTCAGGTCCGCCGCGCGGCTGACAAACGGCGTGTTCTGCGCGCGGTACAACCCATTGCACCCGTCGCGATCGCCCGTACGCGCGATCAGCATGTACGCGATGTGCGCCGACTTGGTAAAGCTCGCCGGCGGCGCGCCGCACCCCTGCGGGTCTGCCTGCGAGCACGAGCACCGCCCATCGCCGCCCATGGCCCGCGCCGCCTCCATGGAGGCCATCAGCTTCGCCGCGAGGTCGCCCGGCGTTGCAAGCACCGCCTGCTCGGCCATCGCCACCACCGGCGCGCCCGTCAACACGTTCCCTTGGATCGCATAGACAATGTCCGCGCCGGCATACCCCACCGCCGCCGCACGCCCGGTGACGCCGCCGGCCCACTGCCCCGCGCCCGACCCCGTGAACGTCCCCGCCAGCCCGCCCGCGCGAGCATCGATGAATCCGTACTGACGCGTCTGGTGACCCGCATCGAACGCCGGTAACGCGCTGACAATCTCCGCTGGTGTCAGACCCATCAGCATGCGGTCGCGGATAAACACGCGATTGAACCCGCCCTGGTCAACAAAGGACTGCGCGGTCGCCCCACCGACGCCCGTGATCAGCACCGGTGTGTTCGCGCGAAGGTCGAACCCGGTCAGGCATGTCGCCGAGCCGATGGCGATCTCGCCTGTCCGGGTGTTGACCAGCAGGATGGACCATGTCGCCCTCGCCGAGTCGGCAAGACCGCTGATGGCCGCTACGGTCGCGCCGAGGGCCAGGAACAAACGCCCGCCCGAACGCCGCCCTTGAGTTGATGGAGCCATGCCTGAGAGTCTGACACACGGAGACCCTTTGCCCAGCGGGTCAGCCCTTATGTCAGCAGAAAAACGGCCGTCATCGGGATACTCACAATCCCCAGATTATCCTGTCCGACGCAAAACAGGGTGCGCGGCCCGGTTCCCCATTCGACCTTGACACGGAACGGCAGTTTCCACCGGCCGTTGACCGGCGTGGTCCGCTGCGAGATCCGCTCGTCGCCGGCATCGAGCCGCCCATTGGTGTTGGTGTCCAGGAAGAGGGCGGCACGCACGATCGTCCGGTCTGCGGGAGTCTCGAAGTACGGCCTCGCCACGCGCCGCTGTCCCGCCGCCGCCGGACTGAGCACCATCGGGTCGAGCGAGATTGGATGTCGCGCCGCCGCCAGTTCGACATACACCAGGCTGCGATGGTCGGAGCCCATCGACGAGACCGAGCCGCGCGTCAGGATCCGGTCCTCGTGGCCGTCGCCATCAAAGTCCGCTCCCCGCGTGATCCCCTCCATGCCGCGCGAGTGCTGGTATCCGTCAAACTCGATGAGTGCAGGCAACTCGGGCTCGTAGACCGGGAATGTGTCGGGCGTGCCGGTGTCAGGAGCAAGCAGGACCAGCCGGTACTCCTCCACGAAGTTGAATGTGTCCTCAAACCCCTGACCCGTGTAACTCTGTTCGGTCGAGATAACGATCGACAGGTCGAGGCGTGAGTCCATATTGAAGTCTCGCACCTCGTCTATCCGCCACTCCGCGCTGTACGCGTAGTGCTCGGGGACTTCCGGCGAATGGCCGCCCCATCCCCGAATCGTCTCGTGCGGCGCCTCAAAGAGCGTCTGCACCGGCTGATCGAACTGACCGCCGCTGTTTCGGGCCGCGAGCACGTGAACGACGCCATCCTGCAGAAAGGGAGGCGGCTGCAGCAGCGCCTCGGGCCGCCCGTCTCCGTCCAGATCGTGCGCGGCCGTGAAATGGTGACCGACAGCGATCACTTCCGCGGTCCACCCCGCGCTCCCGCCGTTGTACAGCACCACCGTCGAGGCTGGCGATTCCGGCAGCACCAGGCTCGAGACCAGCAGGTCTACGCGCCCGTCCGCGTCGAAGTCCGCCGCCGACCACGCGAACGCATCGAGCCGACTGTCGGCAATCAGCGGCCCCAGGTCCACAACTCTCCCAGCCACGAAGGTGGAGGCGGCGATGTTGTTGCCCGAGCTCGCCCCGGTGAGGAGGAAAAACCGGTTCTCAACCAGGTCGTCCCGCCCGTCGCCGTTCGTGTCGAACACGGCACGGACGTCGTGCAACGCCGCGTCCCGGGTCATGCCGGCCCGAGCAAGCCCCCCGGCTCCATCACCGCGCAACAGCCACACGCGTGTACCAATGATGGCCCCCGAGCGTCGGTTGACAACACCTCCCGCGGCGATGTCCAGACGGCCGTCGCCATCAAAATCGCCCGCCTGCAAGTCGCCCACTCCAAACGCTGCCGCATGGTCCGGACCCCGGAGCGTCACACGGCGCGGAGCGCGGAATGTCCCGTCGCCACGACCACGGAGCGACACGACCTCACCATTGCTCGTCGCGATGACGAGGTCTTGTTTGCCATCGGCGTTGAGATCCGCGACGAGCGTTGCCGTGACGGTCGCCCCCGGCACGCTTCGAAAGATCGCCGGGGAGACATCATGCACCGAGATGCTCAGCAGGGCACGTCCCTCAAGCGCCTCGACCATCGGATCGATCGGAGTATGTTTGGCATACGATCTTTCCGGCATTTGAATCAGCATACATTCGAGTACGGACCTTGCCCGATTGGCTGGCAGGTGGTCCGTGACAGTTACTCATTCTGGGGAGTCGATTGCCGGGGCCAGTGCTCCCCTGATTTGACCGATGATTGGACCCCTCTATCATCCGCGCTTGCTTGGTGGGCTGAGCCTGCCCGGCGGCGGCGGTTGCCGCTGTAGCTCAGTGGTAGAGCGCACCCTTGGTAAGGGTGAGG
>JAEYNG010000326.1 GCA_023412695.1 Planctomycetota bacterium
CTGTTCGCCGCCCTGATCGGCTCGCTCCTCATCCTTCGTCGTCGGCGCAAGCGCCGGGCACTCGCGGCCAAGGTCCGCGTTGTTACCGAACCGCAAGTGATCGATGTCCCACAGCGGGTGTCCCCGCTGCGGTTCTGGCGACGCGCAGCCTGAGCGCATCAGGCAGCATCATTCGCCAAGCAGATCCGGCCGCCGTTCCTTCGTCCGCGCCAGCCGCTGCTCCAGCCGCCAACGGTCCACCGCGCCGTGGTCGCCGCTGAGCAGCACGTGGGGCACGGCCATCCCATTCCACTCCCGCGGCTTGGTGTAATGCGGGCAATCGAGCAGCCGCATCTCGCGGCCGGTCTTCCGGTCGATCTTAATTGACGAAAATGAATCCTCCGCCGCGGACGCTTCGTGCCCGAGTGCGCCCGGCAGCAGCCGCGTCACCGCGTCGATCAGCACCATCGCCCCCAGCTCCCCCCCGCTGATGACATAATCGCCCAGGCTGACCTCGATCGGGTCAAGGGCGCGGATCACCCGCTCGTCGATCCCCTCGTAGTGCCCGGCGATAAGCAGCAGCCGCTCGCGCGTCGCGAGCTCTTCGACCAGCTCTTGCTTGAGCAGCCTGCCCTGCGGCGTCAGCAGGATGCGCGTCGCGGCGCGCGGGTCGAGCGCCTCGACCGCGTGCACCGCGTCCCATACCGGCTGGCACATCATGACCATGCCGGGGCCGCCGCCGAACGGACGGTCGTCGGTCTTGTTGTGCTTGTTGCCCGCCCAGTCGCGGATGTTGTGCGCGTGCCACTCGACCAGCCCCGCCGCGCGGGCCCGCGCAGGGATCGAGCTGTTGAGCGCGCACCCTTCGTCCGGGCCGAACATCTCGGGGAACGTCGTCAGCACGTCGAACCGCAGGCGCGAGGAAGCCATGCCTCATCCTTCGCGGCTGATGGGCAGGAAGTCGCGCTCCTTGCCCTTGCCCCAGGCACGGAACTTCGGCCAGAACACTTCCCGCAGCAGGATCCGCAGGCACGCCGCGACCGGGATCGCCAGCAGCAGCCCATACACGCCCGCCAGCGCGCCGCCCGCGAAGCTGACGAACAGGATCGTCGGCGTCTCCATGCCCGTGTTCTTGCCCTGGATCATCGGCGAGAGCACCCAGTCATCGAAGAGCTGCGCGATCATGTACACGCCGATCGGCGCGAACACGATCCACCACCACTGCTGCTGCCACCCCGCGCTGCCCGGCTGGATCGCCATGAGGAAGATCGCGATCGGCACACCGATCACGTTCACGTACGGCACGATGAACAGCAGCCCGACCATCGGTCCGAGCAGCAGCGGCGACGGCACGCCGATCACCCAATACGCAACGGTCAGGAATCCTGCGAGAATGAAGCAGATCGTCAGCCGGCCGCGGACAAACGCCGCAACGACCCGGTCCATCTGCCGCACGAGATCAATCACCCGGTGCTTCTTCCGCTCGGGGATGAGGTCCTCCCAGAACTCCAGCACGCGCCCGTACCCGGTGCAGAAGAAGAAAAAGAAGAACGCAGTCAAGAACCCGACAAACACGAGGTATGTCGCCCGCTGGATGCCCGCGACGATCACCGCCAGCGCGGCCGCGCCGGTGCCGATCGCCTGCTGCCCGATGCTCTTGGTGAGGGCCCCCGCGTTGTCGCGGATCCACGTCGAGGCCGACTCGATCGTCGAGTAGAGGTTCTCCTTCCATGTCGGGAACGAGCTGACCGTCTCCGGCGCCTCGACTACCTCCGGCCCAAGCTCCGGCGTCAGCTCCTCCGTCTCCGGCACCGGCAGGTCCGGCGGCACAGGCGCGAGCTTTTCCTGCCGCCGCGCTCGATACTCCTCCGCCTCACGCCGCAACTCCGCCAGCCAGTCCGACGCCCCCTGCAGCGGCCGCGGCAGGCTCGCCCGAGCCTCCGCACGGATCTCCGGCGTCTCCCCCTGCATCGACGTCACCAGCAGTGTGGTGTTGTCCACCGTTGAGCGCACAAGCGCCGTTCCCTGCACCACCGCGAACGCCGCCCCGATGATCAGCGGCACGACGATCAGCACCCCCGCGGCCACGATGATCGTCACCGCCGCGCCCTCGCGGCTGAGCCATTTGAACCGCCTCGTCGCCCACGCCACCAACGGCTCAAACAGGTACGCCAGCAGCAGCGCGAGCAGCATCGGCACCGTCACGATGCTGCACAGATAGCCCAGGTACAAAATGCCGAACAGCCCCGCCACGATCATCGCGTCGCGGATCGGCTGGATCTGCCACAGCCGCAGCTTGCGCCAGTCCGTCGCCGGCTGGACAACGACCTTCTCGGCCTTCACTTCCTTCTGCGGCTCGGGCTGGGTCGGGAGGGTGGACATCGCCGCCAGATTAGCACGCCCGGCCATCCCGTGCCCGCCCCGCCAAAAAGCACAAGGCCCGCGCCGGTCGCGGCACGGGCCCTGCGGTTATTCACCCGTCGGCCGTTCGACGGCTTACTTCATGATCTCTTCGCGGACCGGCTGACGTGTCGGAGCGTCATTCACCTCGGGCGCCGTCGTCACGGCAGAGCCCGTCCCGCCGATCGGCTTGCCGAGGAAGATCTCGACGCGCCGGTTCTGCGGCGTGTTGCCGCTGCCGGTGTTGGCGACGAGCGGGTCGAACTCGCCTCGACCGGCGACCTCGAAGCGCTGCGGCGCAACGCCGTTATCAACGAGGAAGTTGCGCACCGAAATCGACCGGAAGGCCGAGAGCTCGATGTTGTTCTTGAAGGGCCGCCCGGCGATCTGCCGCACGCGCTGAGCGTCGGTGTGGCCGACGACGCGGACCTCATAGTTCGCCGCCGCGCTGTTGAGGATCTGGCCCAGCCGCTGCAGCGCGCCCTTGACGCTGTCGTTCAGCGCGTCAGAGCCCGAGGCGAACGTCAGGTCGCTCTTGAAGCGGAGCATGCCGCGTGCCGAGTCATACTCAAGGATGTCGCCGTACTGCGACGCGAGCTCGCGCAGTGCGCTGTCGGTGGTCGGGTCAATGTCGCCGAACCGCAGGCCGCGGATCCGGTCGTCGAGCGAAGCGAGCTGCGCCTCGAGCCCCGCGCGCCCGCCGCGAAGGTCCGCGATCAGACGGGTCTGCTCCTCGATCAGCTGGTTGCGACGGTTCAGCTCCGCCTGCAGGTTCTGGTTCAGGGTGTTCAGCGACTCGACCTGCGCGGTCAGGGCCGCGTTGCGGTCGGTCAACGCACGGTTCGCCTCGACAAGGTTGTTCGTCCCGGCGTTGCACCCGCCGAAGACCGCCGCGCTCATCACCGCGGCGAGCATCGCGCCGCGCCGCGCCAATCCCATCACGTTCCATCCGTTCATGCCACGACTCCCTTCTTGGTTGACCACTTATTCCCGGGGGCTCCGCTCAGCGGCCAGAGCATACTCTCTTGCCGACGCAACGTCAGTAGCTCACAACGCCGAATCTTCGGGCCGGATACACGAAGTCCATGAATCCACTAGGCTTACGTGCCGCGGCGCAACTTTCGCCGATCCGCATCAACGCCGCCGGGGCCTACGACGCCCGCGGCACGGCGCTCGCCCCGGCCGCTCTCCTCATAGACGCCCGCGCCGCCATCGCCCGTCCCCGCACGATTCACCTTCTCGCAATCGGCACGCCGCAGCAGCTCGACGCCCACCCGCTCGCCCGGTGCGCGCCGGCATTCGAACTTCCGCAAACCGTGCTGCTCCCGGCACTTGTCAACGCCCACACCCACCTCGACCTCACCCACATCGGCCCCCAACCGCACGACCCCAGCCGCGGCTTCATGTCCTGGGTCGAGATGATC
>JAEYNG010000518.1 GCA_023412695.1 Planctomycetota bacterium
CGCGGGGGACAAGCTGCCGGCCAAGGACTACATGGACCCGTTCATCACCCCGCGCGAGGTGCTCGACCAGCAGCGGCGCGAGCGCGAGGAGCAGGCGCGGGCCGAGCGCGGCCGCTTCCCGCGCCAGCCCACGCGGGACGTGCTGCTGTTCCTGCTGCGGCACGCGCCGCTGGAAGACTGGCAGCAGGACATCCTCGGGATCATCCGCGACGAGGCGTATTACTTCGCGCCCCAGGCGATGACGAAGGTGATGAACGAGGGGTGGGCGGTGTATTGGCACTCGAAGCTGATGACCCAGCACTTCGTCGAGGCGTCGGAGATCGTGCAGTACGCCGACCAGCACTCGGGCGTGCTGGCGATGGCGCCCGGCGGGTTCAACCCGTACAAGATCGGGTACGAGCTGTTCCGCGACATCGAGCGGCGGTGGGACACGGGCCAGCACGGCGCGGCGTGGGAGCGCATGGAGGAGATCGGCGCGCAGGAGGACTTCGACGACAAGTCGATGAAGGGGCGCGAGAAGATCTTCGAGGTGCGGCGGATCTACAACGACGTGCAGTTCATCGACGAGTTCCTGACGCCCGAGTTCGTCGAGCGGCACAAGATGTACCAGTATCGCCGCGACCCGCAGACGGGCGAGAACAAGATCGTGTCGCGCGACTTTGACCGCATCAAGCAGACGCTGCTGTACCGCCTGACGAACATGGGCCAGCCGTTCATTTACGTGGTGGATGCGAACTACCGCAACCGCGGCGAGCTGTACCTCGCGCACCAGTTCAACGGGCTCGAGGTGGACATGGCCAAGGCGCGGGAGGTGCTGGTGAACCTGCGGCTCCTGTGGGGCCGGCCGGTGCATTTGCAGATCCGCGTCGAGGACGACCAGTGGCTCTTGAGCTGCGAGGATGCGCCGCCGGGCGAGACGGTGAAGAAAGAGAAGATCAAGGCGGAGACGCCGCGGCCGGCGCACCAGGTGGCGTGAGGTGGTTCAGTCAAGCTCGGCCCACGCGTCGTCGAACCTCGCGGCGTAGTTCTTCCAGCGGCCGAGGCCCTCGCGGTTGATCGGCCTGCGGACCTGCTCGTGGCTGAGGGTGTGGACGACGCGGCGGTTTTCTTCGGGGCGGAGGCAGGCGTCGTCCCACTCGAGGCCGAGGTGCTCGAGCATCGCGCGGGCGATCGGCTCGGGGGTCTCGACGAGCTGCTCGAAGCGGACGCGGATCGTGGGGATCTTCAGGCCGTCCATGATGACCGGGAGGTACTTCCGCTGGGCGGCGATGACGGCGCGGATCGTGTCCAGCGAGCCCGTCCAGCCCCACGACGGATCGAAGTTGTTGAGGAAGAGGCTCGCGGCGTTGTCGCGCGCGTCGCGGTCGATGCAGATCGCCCGTGCGCCGGGGAGAACCGCGGCGAGCGCGAGCGGCTGGAGCATCGGGAAGACGGTCTTGTCGAGTGTCCAGACGCCGCCGGGGATCTGGAGGAAGGTGCGGACTTCCTTGCGGTAGGTCTGCTGCCACTGGTTGAGCGTGGCGATGGAGACCTTGAACGCGCCGCTCGGCCAGCCGCCGCCCTCGAAGGCGATGGCGTTGGCCATGCGGCCGTGGATGGTGAGCTCGCCGACGCCGCGGACCTTGGGGTGGCAGTCGAGGATCTGCTCGGTGAGGGTGGTGCCCGACCGGGGCATGCCCATGATGACGGCGGTGCGTTCGAGGGTGGTCGAGGCGCGCGGGAGGAGGGCGAGGCGGCCCTGCTCGGCGGCTTGCGCCGTGACCTCGAGCGCACGGACGAGCGCGGGGGTGTCGAAGGGCCTGGTGGTGCGCTGGTGTGCCGCGGCGGCGGCGTCCCAGGCGTCGTCGTAGCGCTTCTGCTTTTCGTAGAGACGGACAAGCTCGAAGCCGGCCATGCGGTCAACAGGCTCGGCCTGGCCGGACTCGAGGATGGCCTTGAGGCGGGATTCGCAGAGCGCGAGGTCGCCGTTGGTCGCGCGGAGGTGGCGGGCGGACATGAGGAGCCAGCGGCGATCCTGCTGGAACGGGCCGGGCTGGTCGAGGAATGCGCCGAGCTCGTCGAGGCGCTTGGCGCGGAAGAGCGCCTCGGCGATGACAGGGCAGGCCTCGAGCGCGGCGTTGCCGCCGAGTTTTCGGACTCGGGAGGCAAGCTCGATGGCCCAGTCGGTGCGGCCCTGGCGGTGCGCGGCGACAGCCTGCTGGAGCAGTTCCTGCGTGTTGCCGGGCTTTGGGGGCATCGGGGGGGAATCAGATCGACATTTCCAAGTCGCGGAAACGACGCGGTTTGCGCATGGCCGCAAGGAAGGTAGATCGGGTGGCGCGGTGCGAACGGATTTTCCTTGTGTTCCCCGAAAGAAGTGGTAGATTGTGAGGCTTGATGGCGCGCCAGTCTTGGCGCTCGTGGAGCGGAGAGAGAACCCTCCACACAACCCGGTTGCCGATGCCGCGGAGCAGTTGCGCGGCGGCGGTATTTCTCTGCGTTGACCCGGGACGGCTCGGGCGTTCGAAGGGCGTGGCCACATGGCCGGGCTCGGATTGGCTGCGTGAGGGAGAGGCGTCTCGACGGCGAGACGGCTTGCGCGGCGAGACGGGGGTGCGACGTTCGCACCGCCGGTGTGAGAGGATGTTGGAGTCTTCGAGGAGAGAGACGATGAAACTGAAGGCTGCTGCTCTTTCTGTGGCCGCGATCGCGGCGCTGGCGGGTTCGGCGAACGCCGACGTGACGGTGAACTTCACGGAGGCGACGTGGATCGGCTTCAACTTCAGCGAGATTTTCTCGCCGGGCGAGCTGACGGGCACGCTCACGGGCGTGTCGGTTGACGCGGTGCTGGACGCGTCGGTGAGCTACACCTACGCGGACGACCTGTGTGTCTACCTCGACGAGATCCCGTTGAGCACGGGCGGTCAGGTCCAGGTCGGCGGGTTCTCGAACCTGAGCGCGCTGGAGCGTTACTTCTGGGCGAACGGCGCCAGCGATGTGCCGGGCACCACGGTGATCGACACGGTGACGCTGACGACCCCGATCATGATGGACGGGAACCTGGCCAGCGTGTGGCTGGGCAACGGCTACGGCGGCACGGGCACGAGCGGCACGTGGACGGGCTCGATCACGCTGCACGGCGTGAGCGAGGTCCCGGCCCCGGGCGCGCTGGCGCTGCTGGGCCTTGGCGGTCTGGCCGCGGCTCGCCGTCGCCGGAACTGATCCGGTCGGCAACGACCACAACAGCACATGAGAGGCCGGGGCGCTTTCGGGCGTCCCGGCTTTGTTTTTGAGCGGGGGCCGGCGGGTCAGCCGGCGGGGTGGGCGGCGCACCAGTCGGTCCAGATGCCGCGCATCGCCAGCTCGAAGCGCCGGGCGAAGTCGGGCGCGTTGCAGACGACACGGGCGAGGCGTTCGCGGGCGGAGGCGCGGATCTCGGCGAGGCGCGCGGGGTCGTGGGCCAGCGCGAGGGCGGCGCGGATGTAGCCGGCCCAGGCGGACGCGACGAGGTCGGCGAGGCCGCAGTTGCCGAGGATGACGGCGCCGGAGCGGGCGACGGGCCGGTCGCCGGTCATGGAGATGACCGGCACGCCCATCGTGAGGGCCTCGCATGTCGTGGTCATGCCGGCGTAGGGGAAGGTGTCGAGGGCGATGTCGAGGCGGTGGTACTCGGGCATCATCGCGCCTGCGCCGGTGACGGGGCCGAGGATCTCGACGCGCGCGTGGGCGGCGTCGCCGAGGCCGGCATCGGCGAGGCGGCGGAGGAGATCGGCCTTGACGCCGGGGGAGCCCATGGCGGCGTGCCGGAGGATGAGGCGCGAGCCGGGGACGGCGCTCAAGATCGCGGCCCATGCGCGGAAGGTGGCGTCGTTGAGCTTGGAGAGGTTGCTGAAGGAGCCGAAGGTGATGACGCCGCGGGTAGGCGAGTCTGCGCGCTGGCTGGGGGGCGGGAGGACGTCGGGCGTGCCGGGCGCAGGCTGGAAGACGACGCCGCAGGGATCGAGGCGGAGGAGTTTCTCGACGCTGAACCCGTCGGTGCCGGGCGGGTCGCAGGAAGAGTCGGTGATGCGGTAGTCGATGGCGGTGAGGCCGGGCGTGGTGGGCTGGCCGAGCCAGGTGAGCTGGAGGGGCGCGACGCGGTGGTGGAAGCACTCGACGCGGTGGCCGACGGTGTGGCCGGAGAGATCGATCGCGATGTCGAGCTGCTCGGCCCGGAGGAGCGGGGCGAGCTGGGCGCGCGGTGTGCGGGCGACGGAGCGGAAGTGATCGGCCCGGCCGCGGATGCGGGCGGTGACGTCGTCCTCGCCGGGCATCGTCATGTAGCAGCGGAACTCGAGGCGGTCGGGGTCGCGTGCGTCGAGCAGGGGCTCGAAGAAGCGCATGACGGCGTGCGAGCGGAAGTCGCCGCCGACGAAGCCGATTCGGAGGCGCTTGTCCGGGTCGCGGATGTTGTCGAAGGGCTGCCGCGAGACGGGCGTGCTGACGCTGACGAGGCGGCCGTAGCGCGAGGCGAACTGTTTGATCTCTTCGAGGGAGGTGCGGGCGGCGTAGAGCGCGACGCTCGCGGCGCGAGCGGCGAGCGTGGGGTCGTCGGGGCGCTGGGCGACGAGCTCGCGGCAGATGTCGAGGGCCTCGTCGGCGCGGCCGGAGGCGAGGAGGGCGTTGGCGCGGCACTCCCGCAGGCGCGGGGAAGCGGCGAGGCGGTCGGACGCTTCGTCGAGCAGCGCGAGCGCCTCGGGGAGACGGTCCGCGGCCTCGAGCGTCTGCGCGAGGATTGCGCGTGTGGCATCGTCGCGTGGGTCGGCGGCGAGGACGGCGCGGAGGTCGTCGATGGCGGGGCCGGTGCGCTGCGCAAGGAGGTGCACGCGTGCGCGGTTGGCGAGGGCCTGCGCGGAGCGGGTGGTGACCTCGACGGCGCGGGCGGCGTAGTAGAGGGCGGTGTCGAGCTCGCCGAGCGCGGCGGTGGTCGCGACGGTGACGGCGAGCGTGCGGGCGTCGCGCGGGGACTGCTTCACGATGCGCAGGAGCATCGCCTTGGCGTCGGTGTGACGGCCCGCGTCGATGAGGGCGAGGGCCTGCGCGAGTCTGGAAGCGGTGGTTGGGGCGGTCATTGGTGCGGCATTGTGCCCGACCGCGCGGCGCGATGCACGCGAAATCGGCCTTATCGGACGGCGATTCGTTCGACGTACCGGCGCGCGGCGGCGTCGGCGTCGAGGACGTCCTGGAGCGAGTTGACGGGGGATGCGCCGACCTCGCGGAGCGCGTCACGCGCGAGCTCGGCGATGCGGCCGAAGGGGATGCGGCGGTCGAGGAAGGCGGAGACGGCGGCCTCGTTGGCGGCGTTGAAGACCGCGCCGGCGGTGCCGCCGGTGCGGATGACGTCGAAGGCGAGGCCGAGGGCGGGGAAGCGCTCGAAGTCGGGCTTGCAGAAGTCAAGACGCGAGATGGAGGCGAGGTCGAGCTTGCGGCTGACGCCGTCGGGGCGGGCGGGGTGCGCGAGGGCGTACTGGATCGGCGTGCGCATGTCGTTTGCGCCGAGCTGGGCGATGACCGAGCCGTCGGCGAACTCGACGAGGGAGTGGACGATCGACTGCGGATGGATGAGGACGTCGATCTGCTCGGCGGTCGCGCCGAAGAGCCAGCGGGCCTCGAGTACCTCGAGGGCCTTGTTGGTGAGCGAAGCGGAATCGACCGTCACCTTCGGCCCCATCTGCCAGGTGGGGTGCTTGAGGGCCTGCTCGGGCGTGGCGTCGTAGGTGGACTTGGCGTCGAGCGTGCGGAAGGGACCGCCGGAGGCGGTGAGGATGAGCTTCGACACGCCGCGGGGCAGCTCCTTGAGCGGGGGCAGTATGCCGTCGCCGCGTTCGCACTCGCAGGCGAGGCACTGCCAGAGCGCGGAGTGCTCGCTATCGACGGGCATGAGCGCGGCGCGGCTGCTGCGGCAGGCGGTGGTGACGAGCTCGCCCGCGGCGACGAGGGTCTCCTTGTTGGCGAGGGCGACACGGCGGCCGAGGTTGACGGCGGCGAGGGTCGCGGGAAGGCCGGCGGAGCCGACCATGGCGGCCATGACGACATCGCACTCGACCTCGCGGACGAGCTGCTCTGCGGAATCGCGGCCGCGGAACACACGGACCTCGCCATCGGCGCTGCCGACGGCGACGCCGTTGCACTCGGAGATGGCGACGGCCATGCAGCGGGTGGCGGCGGCCTGAGCGGCGAGCGCGTCGGCGCTTTTGCCGGCGGCGAGGCCGACGATCTCGAAGGCGGGCTGGAGGCCGGCGCGGCACCGCTGCTCGTTGAGGTGGTTGACGACCTCAACGGTCTGCGTGCCGATGGAGCCGGTGGAGCCGAGGATGATGAGGCGCGCGGGGCGCTGCGTGGTGGGCATGAACTGATCGCTCCGCGTTGATTACTCGTCGCCGCCGCCGCCGCCGAGGTTCTTGCGTTCGCTCGGCGCGAGCCTGCGGCGGCTCGAGTAGAGCGAGCGCGGGCGGGGAACGTTGACGGTGAGCGGGGGCGCGGCGGGCTGCTGGGGCGCGGGCCTTGGCTGGGCCTGCTGCTGCGGCTGCGGGGCGCGCTGCTGGCGGGGTTCGCGCGGCTCGCGTTGTTCACGGGGCTCGCGTGGTTCGCGCGGCTCACGCTGTTCACGTGGCTCGTGCGGTTCGCCTGCGCGGTCCTCGCGTCCGCCGCGGCCTCGACCGCCGCGACGGCGTCGGCGGCGCTTGCCGCCGCCTGGGCCGCCGGCTTCACCCGCGTTGGCGTCCTCGGGGTGCGGGGGATAGCGGTCGTCGGG
>JAEYNG010000331.1 GCA_023412695.1 Planctomycetota bacterium
GGCGTGGGTGGGTCGCCGGGCAGGCCCGTGCTCACCCAGAACGCCTCGAACGCGCTGTCGGCCACGGGCGCGACCGCGACGAGCGACGCCCAGTAGGTCCCGCCCTTGAGCCAGAAGCAGTCGAAGAAGAACTGGAACTGGTAGAGGTTGAAGCCGTTGGGCCCGCTCTCGATGAACGCCGCGCACTCCGAGTCGAACTCCTCGATGAGCTCGCCCGGCCGTCCGTTGCAGTCGTCGAAGATCAGCAGCCGCGCGCGGATCGCGAAGTCCGGGTTCGCCTGCTTCACGAGCATCTTGCCCGTGAACGTCGTCAGCCGGTGCACAGCGGAGGGGCAGAGGTAGAAGTCGTCTGCCGCCTTGATGACGACGTCATCGGTCGTGCCGCGGTCGAACGACCACTCGCCGTTCACCAGGTCCCAATCGCCGGTATGCCACAGGGAGTACGTCTCCTGCACGCCGCCGGAGTTGTCCTTGCACGGGCACGGGATCTCGCAGCACTCCTGCGTCGGCGCGATGCAGATGGCGTTCGAGTACACCGCGTCGCAGAAGTCGCTGCTCTCCGGGCAGTCCGGGCCGGAGAGGTCGGCGTAGTTGATGCGGACCCGGTAGCAGGCGGTGTCCACGGTCGGGTCGAAGGAGCGAATCTCCAGGCAGCTTGTCGTCTGACCGGGCAGGTCTTCCCACGCGCCGATGTGGGGGATCGCCTGCTTCTGCCATTGGTAGCACACCGGCCCGTCGGCGGTAGAGACATCGCAGCACAGCAGGATCTGCGTCCCGGGACAGAACAGGCAGTTGCCCTCGCCATCGGTGATGCCCGACTCGCACAGAAGCTCGCACGGCACGATCTCCGGACGGACGTCGAGGCACCCGCACCCGCTGGTGACCCACGGGCACTTGTCGAGGTCGTTGGGGTCGCAGACACGGACGCGGAAGAAGTAGCACAACTCGTCGGCGACTTCCGCCGCGTCAAGGCAGTGCTCAAACGTCAGCGGCTGGCCCTGGGTCCACGTGCCGGAGGTCAACAGGTCGCCGTCACCGGCGGTGTCGCACGACGGCTTCCGCCGCCACTCCCAGCACAGCGGCGTGGTGCCGGTGTAGCCGACCGTGGTCGTGAAGCACACCGGTGCGCCCTCGCACACGGCGGCGTCCGCCGGGTTGAGCGTCACGGTGGGCTGGGGTCGGACGATGAGCGTGCAGTTCGCCGAGCGTGCGGTGCACGTCGCGTCAGCGCAGTACGCCTTCATGTAGTAGTTCCCCGCGAGTGTCTGGGCCTGCGCGGGCGAGAGCCCCTCAAGGTCCCAGACGATGCAGGTGCTGAACTGATTGTTGCCCAGCGGCACAGTGTTGATCGTGACGCCGACGGGGCTGCCGTTGCTCACGATGATGTCGTCGCCTTCGACGCCCGGGACGCCAAGGTCCTTGTACCACGTGACGACGGGCGTGCAGCCGTCGGAGGCGGTGATGGTGTAGCAGCAGTCCTGGACGCCGCCCGCGCCGCCGCCGCCGCACACGACCGCAGTCCCGCCGCCGGTGATCTCCGGTGCGCAGAAGACGGTCAGGCGGGCGCACGTGCTGGTCACCGCGGTGCACTCACCGCCCGCGCCGCCGTCGCAGTATGACACGACCACGTAGTAGTAGCCGTTGTCGTCCTGCACGCCGGCGGGCTCGCTCGGGCAGCGGGCACGCGCCGGCAGGAAGTTCAGCGTGGGGAAGTTCGAGTTCGGGATCGGCGTGCCGCCCGAGCCGGGACCTGTGCACGGCGAGTCCGTGCGGAACCACTGGTAGCACAGCGGGCCTCCCGAGCCGCTCGCACTCACGCTGATCGAGGTCGGGGTGCCGTCGCAGACCGAGGAGGGCTGGGGCTGAGCGGTGATCGTCGGCGGGACGCCGATCGTAATGCACGTGCAGGCGACCACCTCCGACTCGCACACACCGAAGAGCTCGAACTCGGGCGGCGGGGGCTGCGTGTCGCCGCAGTTCTGACGGCGTGCGACGGCGTAGTAGCAGCCCGTCTCGGCCGTCGTCGCGTCGTTGATGCACAGCCGGCCGTCCGCGAGCACCGAGATGCTCGGCAGCGAGACCGATGGGAGCTCGACGTCGCCGACAGCCGGGACGGTCGTCGGCGGGCACGGATTCAGGTTGCCGGGGTTGCGCCGGTACCACGTGATCGCGAACTCGCCCGGGCAGGTCGAGTCCAGTTGCGGCACCAGGAATACGTCATCGCCGACGCAGTAGCTGCACGTCGGGTTCACGACCAGCGTCCCCACGTTGTCGCAGGTGTTGGTGCTGGGGTTGCCCGGAGCGCGCGTCTGGCACGTCAGCGACAGCGAAGCGGTGATCGCCGCGGGCGACTCGTCCGCGCCCATGTCCGATTGGCACTGCGACCGCCGACGCGTCTGCGGGATCGCCGGCGAGTCTGTGATGTTCGGGTTGCCGTCGCGATCCGAGAAGCCGTCGGCTGGCGACGCATCGTCGGTCGCGGTGTTGTCGTCATAGTCGCCGCGGCAGTGGCCCGTCTCGGCCCCGCACGCGACAAAGAACTCCGCCAGCAGCGAGTTCCACTGATTGTTCGGGTCGGAGACGCCCACGAACATCGCGTCCGACTCCGCCTCGAACGCGCGGTCGATCGCGGGCGAGCACACGGTCAGGTGCACGTTGCCCGCGGGGAGATCCTCGAACAGCGGGTCGCAGTTGATGTTGCCGCCGTTGCCGCCGGCCGCGTTCAGCGAGCCGACACTCGGCCCGCTGAGCTCGACGTCAGTGAACCGCACCTGCACCTGCGGCGGGAGCGGGAGGGTGAACGCCTGATCCGCCAGCGGCAGCGTCCACGTGTCGCCGACAATCGAGTTCTGGATGACCACCGGGTCAGAGGGCTTGGGCCCGAACTGGATGGCCTTGCCCGTGCCGCGGATGTCGGCGATCGTGCAGTGCAGGATCGCCGCGCCCGCGCCGTTGTTGAAGATGCCCGCGCCCTGCGAGGCCGTGTTGCCGGTCAGGGTGCAGTTGTAGAGGAACGGCCGGCCGCCGCCGAGGAACAGGCCGCCGCCCGCGCCCAGCGGGGATGTCGCGGTGTTGAGACGGATGATGCAGTCGTCGAACGCGACGTCCGCGTTGTTATCGACATACACGCCGCCGCCCGACGGCGCCGCGTTGCTCTGGATCGTGCACTGCCGGTAGAGGCTGCGCTGCGAGCCGGTCATGCGCCCCGCACCGCCGACGTTCGCGCCGACGTTGTTGAAGAAGAACGAGTTGACGATCTCCATGTTCGTCGATTCGCTCAGCACCGCGCCGCCGTCCGCAAGCGTCGTGAAGTTCGGCTCGCCCGCGTTGGGGCCGCCGAATGTGCATGCGAACATTGTCACCCTGTCCGAAAGCTCGCCGTGGAACGCGCCGCCGCCGGTCTCGCCCGTGCCGGACAACGCGGCCTGCGCCTGGTTGCCCTTGAATACGACGTCCGTCAGCTGCCGCTCGCCCGGGCCGCGGCAGAACATGCCGCCGCCCTCGCCGCCGATGTTGTCCGTGAACGTCGTCACCGTCAGCGGTGCCGCCGCGGAACGCATGAACACCGGCGCCGAGCCGCTGCCCCCGCCCACGGCCCGCGGCCCCGCCCAGAAGCCGCCGCCCAGGCCCGTCGCGATCGGGCCGACCGGGCCCGCGCGGTTGCCCGTGAACGTGCACCCGAGCACAACCGAGATATCGCTGGTCGCGACCGCGCCGCCCTGCTGGTTGGCGTGGTTCCCGGTGAACGTGCAGCGTGTGAGCCTGAAGAACGCGCGGGCCTCGAGTTCAAGGCCCTCGTTGGGGTCGCGGTTGCCGTCCTCGAACCGGATCGCGCCGCCGTCGGCGAGCGCGAAGTTGTTGTTGAACGCGCAGTTCGTGGCCTCGAAGTAGCTCGGCGCACCGGTGCCCGAGGCCGTCGATTCCACAAACACCGCACCGCCCGAGCTATTGGTGCCCAAGTCCGCGCGGCCATCCGCCAGCGTCAGGTTCTCCAGCGTCAGACTGCCGCCGTTCTCAACAAAGAAGAAGCGGAAGCGGTCAGCCTGCAACGCGTCGGGCGATCGGCGGATGATCGCCGCGGCAGGATCGCCGCTGCGGCCCGTCACGCGGAGCACGCGCCCCGCCCCGACCTTTGCAAACGCCGAGACGTCCGTCGCGAACTGATCAGCCTTGAGCAGCGAGTACTGGCCGCAGACATACACCTGCGGCACGTTGTTCTCGAGCGCGTACCGGACGGCGCAGATCAGCCGCCGGCCCGCTTCTTCGGCCTCGTCGCTCCCCGGCGCGGCGCCCAGCGGCGCGCCCGGAATGAACAGGCACGTGCCCGGCGCACCCGTGCACCCGCCCGGATCCGTGCACCCGATCCCCGCGGGGATGTTGCAGCCAAACGGAACGGGCGACACCACGCACGGGCAATCCCCGCTCGCGGGGGTGAAGCATGACGTGCAATCCACGTTCTGCGCGTTCGCGGCAGGCCCGCCGGCCACCATGGCAAGTAGGAGCGCAGGAAGAGTTTGAAGCGGACGACGACACAAAGACATGAATGACCGGACCACGGAAGCCTCCATTGGGCGTTTAAACCACTCGAATCAGCGGCAAGCAAACCCGCCGATCAAGGTGGTATGCACCGATTGCCCCGGGATGGTGTAACGGTGTCAGTCGCACGCAACAATCCCCAGAACAGGGCATTTTCACCAAAAATGGTGTGCCTGTTTGGGGGATTATGAATTCGCAAGGACTTACATACGCTCGCGACGAGAAAATATTTTGTCACCAATTGCGGGGACGTCTTGCTCTGATTTCACTTCCGGCCTCACAACCTCCCCCAACTGGCCGTTTCGCGTTCCCCGCCTAGCATTGGCCCCCCTGACCGGGTCGCGTCAGGAGAGCCCGAGGGCGCACGCATGGCCAGCCAGACTTTCCGTTGCCGTTTGATCACCCGCGAGTTGCTTGTCCTGGACGAGGCCGCGACCGCGGCAGTGGTGCCCGCCTGGGACGGGTTGTTCGGCGTTCGCCCGAACCGCGCCCCGATCGTCGCGCAGCTCGGCACCGGCGAGCTCCGGCTCGACTTCCCGGATTCGGGGTCGGCCAAGGGCGGCTCGCGTGCATTCTTCGTTGACGACGGCTTTGTGCAGATGGTGAACAACGAGCTCACCATCCTCGCCGTGACGGCGATCCCCGCCGAAAGCCTGAACGTCGCCGACGCGCAGGCCGAACTCGCCGAGGTGTCGTCCCGCAACCTCGAGTCGCTCCCCCTCGCCGAGCGTGAGAAGGTCCGCCAGCGGCGCCAGAAGGCGTCGATCAAGCTGCAGACCGCGCGGAGCTTCAAGACCCGCGGCGCGATCTAAGTCTTCTGCAATCCGGCTTACCTGCGGCGGGACATCGCGCGCGAGATCTCACGCGCGACCTCGCGCTTCGCGATCGCTTCGCGCTTGTCGCCCTTCGTCCGGCCGCGGGCGACCCCGATGAGCAGCTTGGCCCGCCCTTCCTTGAAGTACATCTTCAGCGGCACCACGGTGACGCCCTCGGCGTCCACCTGCCGCGCGAGCTTGTGCAGTTCGCGCTTGTGGCACAGCAGTTTGCGCGTACGCGTCGGGAAGTGCTGGCCGTTGCTGCCGGCTCGGCCGGCCGGCGGATACTCCGAGATGTTCACGCTGTGCAGCCACAGCCCGGGTTCGGCGTAACGAACCTTCGCCGCGAACTTGCCCTTCTCACCGCCGGTCATGCGACGCGTCCCGTCCTCCACCCGCACGTACCCCTCGCCCAGCGAGACCTTTCCATCGCGGATCGACTTCACCTCCGAGCCTGTCAGAACGATGCCGACCTCGAGCGTGTCGAGGATCTCATAGTCGTGGCG
>JAEYNG010000104.1 GCA_023412695.1 Planctomycetota bacterium
GGTGAACCCTTACCGCAAATTGGGTGGGCGGGCGTGGTGGGACCCAGTGGCGGGGAGTGCCTCTATTATGCTGCGTATGAACAGAGCCTTGACCTGTGGCTTCGTCGCCGTGTGCGCGTTTGTGTGCGGTGTGTGTACGGCAAATGGCGGTGTTTTCTCACCTCAACCGGGTGATCCGATGCCGCCATCACCTCGGTGGGAGGCGATTGCCGAGGCGTTCGGCGGGGTGAAGTCGGAGACCCGGCCGAGCCGCGACGCGACGATGTCGTTTTCGTTTGCGACAGAGGTCCGGGAGGTCCTGGCCAAGGGTGGGCAGCGGGTCAAGCGGGACGAGCCGCTTCTTCGGTCGCGTGACACTGAGGTGGTCGCGGCCTTGGAGCAGCAGCGATCCCTGGCGGAGAACGAGCTCGAGATCCATGGGGCGTCGGCGGCGCTGGAGCTTGCGGAGTTCCGGTTCGAACAGCTCAAGCGCGGCGGGAACTTCACCCCCAGCGAGTTCGAGGAGCTGCGCATCCAGGCGATGACGGCCCGGATCCAGCGGGACGTCGCGCTGTTCAACCGCGAGCAGCAGCTATTGCGGCTGAAGCAGCTCGAGGCGCAGGCGGAGCGGTATCTGTTGACCGCGCCGTTCGACGGCACGGTATCGCAGGTGTTCGTCGACGTCGGGCAGGGCGTCAACGAGCAGCAAAAGGTGGTGCGGATCGTCAACACTAACCAGCTTTGGCTCGACGCATGGGCGGGGACCGAGGAGACAATGCGGCTGGGGCTGAAGAGCGGCACCAAGGCGTGGGTGCTCGTGGATGTGCCGGACCGGCCGGTGGTCGCGGAGGGGCGGGTAATCGAGATCGATCCTGTCGCCGACCCGGTGAGCCAGACGCGGCGCATCCGTGTGGAGATCGACAACCCCGCTGGGTGGCCGGCGGGGACCCAGGCGCGGGTCCGGCTGGCGGGCCCGCCGCCGGCGAGCGGGAACTGGGCGGCGCTGCGGGCGGCCGAGCAGCACCCGGCGGCCGAGGGGAGCGGGGATGCGGTGGCGGTGAATACGAGCAATGCGAGCGCGGCGACGCAGGAGCCCAAGCCTTGATCGACCTTTCCAACGTCCGCGCGCCCGGCTGGCAGCAGGTCGTCGCGGAGCTCAACGCTGCCGCGGCCGATGATCGTGCGTTCCTCGAGCGGCTCCTCCGGATCGTGTCGCAGGTGACGGCGGCGCGCCAGGGCGTGCTGTTCTCTCCGGACCGCGCGGAAGGCGAGGAGATCGAGCCCAAGGCGGAGCTGGTGTGGCCTGCGCCCGGCGCGGCGACAGTGCTGCCCGATGAACCCGGCGCGCCCAGGGCGGACAAGGCCAAGGGCGTCGAGTTCCCAGAAGAGGTGCATGCGGCGGCGCGCGCGGCGTTCTCGAGCGGGCAGGCGCGTGCGTTCTCGCTCGACAAGGCGGGGCTGTATTACGACGGGGGGACGTCCCAGGGGTGCGTGCTGGCGGTGCCGATCCGTGTGCCGATCGTCGGGGCCACGGGGAAGGGCGCCGGCGAGGCGGTGACCGGCGTGATGACGATGCTGATCGAGCCGCGGGCGAAGGACGCGATCCGCTCGACGCTGGCGATGGCGGAGGTGCTGGCGGGGTACGTGAACGGTCACGCGGCGCGGACCGCGCTGAAGCGGACGCAGACGGCGTCGTTTGCGTTTGACCTCGCGACGCGATTGATCGCGTCGATCAACACTGCGCCGAACTTCAAGGGCGCGTGCCTGCAGCTGGTGAACGAACTGGCGAAGCAGTTCGGGCTCGACCGCGTGGTGCTGGGGTGGGTGAAGAACGACACCGTCCGCACGCAGGCGATCAGCGACACGGAGTTCTTCGACCGCCGCATGGCGATGCTCGTGAAGCTCGAGGCGGCGATGGACGAGTGCCTCGACCAGGAGCAGCCGGTGGTGTTCCCGCAGCCGCCGGCGGACGGGCCGGGTGGCGACGTGCTGCTGGCGCAGGCGATCGTGCACGCGCACCGGGAGCTCGCGGCGGGGAACGCGAAGCTGAAGCTGTGCTCGTTGCCGCTGCGGATCGACGACGACATCGCGGGCGTGGTGCTGCTGGAGGCGTCGAGCGACCAGCCGATCGACCTCGGGACGGTGGAGCTCTTGCAGGCCGCGATGGATTTGGTCGCGCCGGTACTGCGGCTGCGCCGGAGTGACGACCGGATGCTGCCGGTGCGGGCGTGGGACAGCACCGTGAAGGCGGCGGCGTGGGCGGTGGGCCCGAAGCACACGGTCTGGAAGGCGGCGGGGATCGCGCTGCTCGCGGCGATGATCTTCGTAACGCTCTACACGAAGACGTATCGGGTGGGCGCGGACGCGACGCTGGAGCCGCGGCTGCGTCGGATCGTCTCCGCGCCGTTCGACGGGCAGCTCCGGCGGCTAATGCCGGGGATCGAGCCGGGCGCGCAGGTGAAGCAGGGGGACGTGCTGGCGGAGTTCGACGTCACCGAATATCAGTTGTCGCTCGCGAGCGCGAACGCGAAGCTGTACCAGGCGGAGAAGGCCGAGGCGGCGGCGCGGATGGAGGGGGACCAGAGCAAGGTCGCGACGTATAAGGAGCAGGCCGCGGCCGCGCGTGCAGAGGCGGAGGCGTACCGCTACCGCATCGAGCGGTCGCAGATCGTTGCGCCGATCGACGGGGAGATCATCGGCGGTGATCTGAAGGAGCGCGTGGGCTCGACTTTGAAGCTTGGTGACCCGCTGTTTCAGATCGCATCGATGGACGAGTTCGTAGTTGTTGCGAAGGTGGACGAGCGGGACATCGCGCTGGTGCGTGAGGCGTTCGGCGAGCGCGGCGGGAAGGGGCAGATCGCGACGCGCACGCGTCCTGCCGAGCCGTTCGACGTGGTGATCGAGCGGATCGTTCCGCTGGCGCAGCCGGCGGAGGGGAAGAACGTGTTCGAGGTCCGCGGGAAGCTGGTTGGCAGCGCGGACTGGCTGCGGCCGGGGATGGAGGGCGTGGCGAAGTTCGACACCGAAGAACGGTCGCTGCTGTGGATCGGCACGAGGCGGATCATCGACGTGATCAGGATGTGGTGGTGGTGACATGAACGACCGTCCCACATTCTCGCCGTTCTGGCATCGCGTGCGGGTGATGAAGCCGCGGCTGCGGCCGCACGTGCAGATCTCGCGCCAGCAGTACCGCGGGCGTCGGTGGCACGTGGTGCATGATCCGTCGAGCAACCAGTTCTATCGCCTGAACCCGATCGCGCATGACCTCGTCGGGATGCTCGACGGCACGCGCGAGGTGGAGGAGGCGTGGAAGGCCTCGCTGCAGAAGTTCG
>JAEYNG010000141.1 GCA_023412695.1 Planctomycetota bacterium
CCGCTGTAGTTCCCCCGTTCCCCGCCTCCCCGAGCTAACACCATGGCGACCATCGATCTCGGCAAGCACGGCGCGCACGGCCACGGCCCGGTCAACGACGACCGGCCCTACCACGAGCGCTACCACGCCGCGCACCACTTCGTTGACCGCGAGCACGAGTTCGACGCCGTCAAGATGGGCGTCTGGCTCTTCCTCGCCACCGAGGTGCTCCTCTTCTCCGGCATGTTCGTGGCCTACGCCATCTTCCGGATGATGCACCCCGAGGCCTTCCTCTCCGGTTCGTCCCACCTCGAGGTCAAGTGGGGCCTGCTCAACACGATCGTGCTGCTGCTGAGCTCGTACACCGTCGCCGCCGCCGTCCGCCACGCGCAGACCGGCAACCAGAAGTGGCTCCGCATCAACATCATCCTCACGTTCATCGCGGGGTTGGCCTTCCTTGCCATCAAGTTCATCTTCGAGTACGCCAAGAAGTACTCCGAAGGCCTGCTCCCCGGCAAGTTCTACAGCTACCCCTACGCGACCGACGTCCCCTACGAGCCCCTGTGGTGGGCCGTGTACTGGGGCGCGACCGGCATCCACGCTTCCCACGTCATCGTCGGCATGGGCCTTTTCGCCTGGCTCTACTTCCGCGCCCGTAAGGGCCACTTCGGCCCGGGCCACTACAACGCCGTCGAGGGCGTCGGCCTCTACTGGCACATCGTCGACATCGTCTGGATCTTCCTCTTCCCAATGCTCTACCTGATCCACTGAGAAGTGACCGGCACCCAGCGACCCGATCACCGCTCGCCATTCACGATCCCACCGCTCACCGAGGCCCATCATGACCTCCCACGCACACGCCCACAGCCACGCCGAGGAATACGACGCCCACGGCCACAAGGACCACGGCCACGTCATCGTGTCCGTCGCGACCCTCCGCACGGTGCTCGCGCTCCTGCTGTTCTTCACGCTCCTCACGGTCGGCGCGGCGCTCCTCGAGACCTGGATCGCCGAGACGTTCAACGTCCTCATCCCGCAGTGGGTGAACGTGTTCGTCGCGCTCTCGATCGCCGCTGTGAAGACCACGATCGTCGTGATGTTCTTCATGCAGCTGAAGTACGACAACCCGCTGAACACGATGATCTTCGTGTTCACGCTGCTCACCGTCTGCTTCTTCCTCGGCCTCACCGCGCTCGACCTCGGCCGGCGCGACACCATCGACCGCTTCAAGCAGCAGTACATCACCACCGGCGGCACCGGACTCGGCACGGGCGTGCCGATCACGCAGTCCGCCAAGGCCGCGGCGATCGCCAACGGCACCTACAACGACCACCACGCGCACCACGGCCATCACGGCCCGCGCCAGGCGATCACCGATGCCGGCTACCTCCCCAAGACCCCGCACGCCGGCAGCTCCGCCCAGCGCTCGAATCCCGTGACCGGCGTTACGCTCGACGGCCTCGTGCCCGCCGGCGCGGGCGGCGGCGCCGAGAACGATGAGCACGGCGAGGGCCCGGCCCACTGAGCCGAACCGAATGGAACGATCCCGGCGAGTCGCGATCGTCGTCACGGTGATCTCCGCCGCGGCGTTCGTGGGCGCACTGGTCCCGATGACCAGCCGCATCGCGGACTTCAATCTCCAGGCCGGGCTGCACAACTTCCATGCCGAGGTCCTCAACACCCGGCAGTACCAGATCGGAGTCTTCCCCGAGTTCAAGCTGACCGACGTCCCCGGCGAGGGGCCGCGCTCGGCCTACGAGTCGTTCATCGAGCTGGACTACGGCGGCAACAAGACCCTCATCCGCGTGAAGCGGCCGCCCGTATTCAACATGGAGACGCTCGCGCTTTACGACGAGTGGGTGAAGGTGCTGGCGGTCAACGAGGTCGAGCGCGACGAGCGGGGCATTCAGCGGCCCGTATCCGGCAGCGAGCGGCTGCTGATCGTCACCCGCCTGACGCCCGACGGCTTCGACCCCGAGAGCTGGGGGAGCGTGCGGCGCGACGACTGGGTCTTCGACTTTCACCAGCTCATGCCCGACGGCACGGTCGAGACGACCCGCCGCCGCTGGCCCCGCAGCGATCGCGGCGAGAAGCGGCTCGCCGCCGAGGCGGGCAGCCCGCTCCGGGAGATCCAGCCGCTGAAGCCGCGGACGATCGAGTTTTTCGCGGCGATGCACGTGATCCCGAAGCTGAACGTGCCGCGCTACAAGTTCAACGACACCGCGCTGTCGCCGCGCGTCCTGGGGTGGACGCTGCCGGTGAGCATGCTCAGCGTGATCACGTTCTCGGCCGGGCTGGTGTTCGCGGTCGCGCCGCATCGGCGGAACAACGCTCAGCGGGGCGCTTCGCCGAACGACTCCTCGAAGTCATAAACGGACTTGAAGTCCTCGATGCTGTCGCGCTCGCCCTGACGCAGCTCGTTGCGGTCGATGAGGGCGTACACGATCACGCCGAAGTCGTCGGTCGCGCGGACGCCCCACTTGTTCATCACGGTGCGGGCGAGCAGGCCGTAGCGCTCGATCGCCATCTTGCGGAGGCCCATGCACAGCTGCTGGCCCGAGACGTGGCGACGGTCGTCGCACGGCTCGGAGTTCCGCGGCGGCTCGCCGTGGAAGAGCTTGGTGGTGTACGCGAGTCCCTCGCGCACGAACTGAAAGGCTTCTTCGGGGAAGAGCGCCGCTCGCTCGCGGATCGCTCGCCAATCCAGTTGGGTCTGACCCTTCACTTCAACGCACTCCGTGTGAGGCCGCGCATGTCCGTGGCGCGGTGTGGCGGGTGGAACGGGGACGAATACTACGCACCCTTTCGGCGAACGCGGGCGCGGTTGACGACAGAATCAGCGACAAGTTTGCCTATCTTCTCACCCGGCGACGCGGGGCCAGCATTTCATCGTTCCGGACGATGAAACGCAGTGGCCGCGAGGCCCATTCCGCGGCGTAATCGACGCCGATCCGCGCGGTGCGCTCGACCATTTCATCCTGCAATCGGGTTGCGTCACCCTGCTCGAAATACAGACGCGGGTCGGTCGTCATGTCGATGCCGTTGAGCCGGCGGTCAACAGCCAGCGCCTTGCACAGCTTCGCGGGTCCGTCGGCGAGCGCCGCGGGCCTTGCGGCGTGTTGCTCGGCGGTCCAGCCGCGGTTGACGAGCGCGGTATCAAGACCCTCGATCACCTCGCCGCCGCGGAGGAGCACGGCGACCGGCTCGCCCACCCTGCCCGCGACGGCGTTGAAGCAGTAGTGCATGCCGTAGGTGAAGTAGACGTATGCGGTGCCGGCCCGGCCGAACATGGGCTCGGTGCGAGCGGTGCGGCGACCGCCGAAGGAATGTGCCGCGCGGTCCTCCGCGCCGAGGTAGGCCTCGGTCTCGTTGATGCGCACGCGGATGATCGAGCCGTCGTCCATCACGCGGACAAGGTGCGACCAGAGCAGTCGGCGCGCGAGCGTCTCGGGGTCGACCGAGTAGAACGTCCGTCCGAGTCTCGCCCCCGCCATGGATGGTGCACCTTCTGTAGGCCGCTCAGGCGTAGGCGTGGAGCCCCGGGAGCAGCAGGTTGACGCCGAAGTAGGTCCAGAGCATGACGATGAAGCCGATGATGCTCATCCACGCGGTGACGAGGCCGCGGTTCTTCATGCCGGTGAACCGCAGGTGGATGACGATGAGGTAGACGATCCAGGTGACGAGGGCCCAGAGCTCCTTGGGATCGAAGGCCCACCAGCGGCCCCAGGAGTGATCGGCCCACCACGCGCCGAGGAGGATGCCGACGCCGAGGGTCCAGAAGGCGAGTTGCAGGATGATCATCTGCGCCTTGTCGAGGTCGCTGAGCACGCGGGCGACGCCGACCGGCTGGTCGTCGTCGATGCCAAGGGCCTCGGCGGAGAGGCCGCCGACCTCGCCCGTCGCGAGCGCGGGCGTGCCGGAGACGCCGGCCCTGAGCCTCGCGGCGTAGTGCGTGCCGAGGTAGAACAGGCTGACCATGAAGCCCAGGGCGATCAGCCCGTAGCTCACGAGCACGGTGGTGACGTGGTACTTCAGCAGGACGCTGGTGTTGAGGATCGCGGCCTCGCGCTCGACCGAGACGCCGGGGATGCCGGTCTGGGTCGCGGTGAGCAGGACCATGAAGCCGACGCCGGCGGCGGCCGCGCCGAAGAGCCACTGACGCCGGATGAGCATGATGACCGAGCCGACGAGCGCGGCGAAGAGACTGAGGCCGGTCATGGACTCGAACTGGTTCTGGATCGCGAAGCGCTCGGCGATGATGCAGCGGGCGATGAAGCCGAAGCCGTGCATGCCGATGGCGGCGGCGAGGGTGAGCACGCCGGCGATCGCGAGCCACTTGCGGCCGGTGCCGAAGGCCAGGAGCAGCGCGAGCAGGGCGAGGGCGTAGAGCCAGTAGCCCCACTCGAACGCGTTGACGCGGTTGTACGCGGCCTCGAGCGAGCGGCGGCCCTGCGGGTAGTTCTCGGGGTTGATCTTCGGGAGCTCGGTGGCGAGCGTGCGGATGGCCTCGTTGGCCCTCGCGGCGTCGCCGGCGCGCCACGCCTGGCCGAGCGCCGCGGACGCGGACGCGACGGGCGAACTCGCGGCCTGCTCGGAGAGGTGGTGCCAGGCGAGCTCCTGTCCCTTGGGCGCGATCATCAGCAGGTTGCGCCAGGAGTCCTGGTAGAGGGCGAAGGCCTCGTTCACCTGGCCGATGGCCCGCTGGGTCTGCGGGTCGGTCGGCAGGCTCGCGTCGAGCTGCCGCCATGCGAGCATGAGCTCGCCAGGCTTCATCCGGCCGAGACGCTTCCACCATTCTTTCTCGTTGTTGTCCTGGTAGAGCAGATCGAGGAACGCCTCGCGCAGCGGCAGGTACTCGACGTGGATCAGCGGACGCTCGAGGTAGTACGCCGGGTCGATGATGAGGTCGAGATAGGTGAAGAGCGGGTCGTAGTGCTTCTTGTCGGCTTCGCCCTCGCCGGAGATCTTGAAGTCCACGAAGTCCTTGCGGCCGAGGATTTCCTTGATGGTCTCGCGTGCGAGCGTATCGAGGATCTTCACGCGCCCGTTGTGGAAGACCGCCAGGTCGCGCAGCGGCGCGACATCGACCGCGTCGGCGAAGGCACGCTTGGCGTCGGTGTCGAGCGTCTGGGGGCTCGGCTCGCCGAAGGGATTGGATTCAACCGCGCCGGCCGTGGGCTCCGAGATCACCTGTGTTTCCGGGTGCGCGTTGCCGTCGGGGGCGGTCTGTGCCGCGAGCGGCCCCGCGCCCAGCGCGAGGGCGAGCGTCACGGCGAGCAGGTTGAGGATGGACTTGGTCATGCTGATGCCCCTTGGCGTTGAGTCGCGCCGCCCGCGGGCTCGGCCTGAGCCGCCGGTGCGCGGCCGGGGGCCGGCGCGGGCTGCGCCTTGAGGGAACGCTGGATCTTCTTCTTGCGGTAGCGGAGGATGGCCGGCTTGATGTAGAACGCCCACGGGATGCCGACGCACATCATCACTGCGCCGGTGGCGATGACGTAGATGCCGGGGTTGTTGCCCACGCCCAAGATGGTGAACCGTGCCATCGGGCGCGGTGCGCGGCCGGCGTCGGCGAGGGCCTTGGTCTCGCGCCAGCCCTGCGCGTCCCACCCGGCCTGGCTGAACTTGTACTGGTTGGGGATGATGAGGCTCCACACCCGCCCGGCCCAGTTCACCGGGGCGAAGACGTCCTCGCGCGGGATGAACGGCACGCGCACAAGCAGCGGCTCGTTCAGGCTCGTGCTGCGCTCGCGGTCCTGGTACAGACCGCCCCACGTGCTCGACACGATAAGGTCCGAGCGGTAGTCGCGCGGCGTGTCGCTGTGCGGGTAGGGCTCCATGTGGAAGTTCGCCAGCCGAAGCTCAAACGGCAGACGGTGGTACACGCGCCCGAAGGCGAGCGTGAGCCGGCGGCCATCGGGCAGGTCCACCGTGCGCTCGGTGCCCGCGCCCAGGTGCATGTACTGCGTGAACGGCAGCCACACGACATGTCGGAACGACGGGTTGTTTGCGAGCGTGACTTCCACCGCTGTGACCGCGCGTTTGTGCGTGCCGACGTCGGCCTTGGCCTGCTCGTCCGGCGGGACGGCCAGCGGCGCTTCGACGAGCTGCGCGTTGTCCGACCGCAGGCCGAGCTTGAGCGAGAGCGAGGGCGCGATCTGGAGCGAGTCGCCGGGCTTGAGTCCCTCGGTGACCTTCACGCCCTCGTTGCGCAGGCGGACAACTGCACGAACGGTACCGTCGGACGGACGCTCGTCGAGATAGACCTGCAGGATCGACGCGTCGATGTAGGTGATCTTGAGCGCGGGGTCCGCGTCGCGCCGCATGGGCATGCCGCGCTCGTTGAGCGTGTCGAGCATGTCCTGGCTGATCTCCGGGAACCGGTGATAGACCCAGCGCTCGAACGCTACGGGCTTTTCTGCGCCCTCGGCCTGCGGCGGTGTCACGCGCACGATCGCGACGCTCGATGTCGCGTTCTGGTAACCGGGGGTGATGATGGGGAAGGGCGGCGCGGGCTCGAGCGCCTTGACCTCCAGCGTGTAGCCCGTGGTGCCGACCTCCAGCCGTTGGCCGGAGCGGACGGGGTAGATGGCGCGGAAGCCCGTGGCCGGGTGCTCGACGGCGAGCGCGTGGCGGGCGTCCTTCGGGAGCGTGGCGGTGAGCTCCTCCCAGCGCTTCGGGTCCATGCCGCGGGTGTACTCGACGCCGAAGATGTCGAGCACCTCGATACGCTGGGCGGGCTGGTCGGGGAGGAAGCGGTAGACCTTCTGCGGGCGATTGCCGGAACCGCCCGCGCTGGCGGAGAGGTAGGCCTCGACCTCGCGCAGACGCGTGCCGGCGGCTGGGGCGGTGTCGGCGGCGGGGGGGCTCGTCGGAGTCGGCGGGGCCACCCATCGTGACGCGAGCGTGGCGTACGAGCTGTAGCCGACGACCCGCATCCGGACATCCTCGCCGACGACGCGGTCGCGCCCGGTGGTGTGCGACGGGGCGTCGATCGAGATCGGGCCGAGATCGCGAAGGTCCGTGTGCTGCTCGAACCCCGCCTCGCCCGGGCTCGACGCGGCCGAGAGGTTGTAATCGTTGTAACGGGGCAGGCCGTTCAGCGGGCGGAGCTCCCACCCGCCGAGGCTGTTCTCCGGGAGCGGAGACTGCGTGGCCCAGAGGGCGACGCGCGTGTTGTCGTAGAAGCCGCGCTCGTTCGGCCCCGGCGTCGGGGCCCCTGATTGACCGGGCGGGCCAGCCTGCAGGAGCATGTCGCCCTCCTGCTTGAGCGAGCCGTAGACGATGCTCCCCAGGGCGAGGGTCACGATGCCGCTGTGCACCGTCAGCACGCCGATGTTGGCAAACGAGAACTCGATCCGCCGCACGGTGGCGACGACCATGTTCACGACGAACAGCAGCAGGATGACCCGCAGCGGCCACCACGAGTAGAACTCGAGCTCGGACATCTCCATCACCGGGAGGCGGCGGAACTGCACGCTGCTGTAACGCTCCACGAAGTCCGCAAAGAAGCGGATGCCGTGGGCCTCCGCGCCGCCGAGCACCGCCGGGCGGTAGTGGATCGCCGGCCACACGGTGAAGTACCACGCGGCGGAGACGGTGACGATCAGGACGACGAGCGAGAGGAAGGTCGCCGCGAAGCGCGTGGCGGGGGCGAGGCCCGCGCGGCGGAGGGCCTTTGACACCAGCAGCGCGGGCACGAACGCGCCGATGCCGACCGTGAGCAGCGCGGTCAGGGCGTAGAACGCCCACGTCGGGGCGAGGGCGATCAACCCGATCGGCACGCTCGCGAGGATGCCGTAGAAGCAGACGAGCACCAGCAGCACCACGGCGAGCGGGATGCCGCTGAGCGTTCGCAGCACCCATTTCACCGGCCGCAGCGCGCCAGTGAGGTGCTGATCGTCCCATTTCTTCGCCCGGACCCACTTGGCGCTCATGGGCAACCCCCTCCGAACAAGCATCGTACTTGATATCCGATCATCATGCAAACAATCCGGAGAGAAGTTGTTGGATTCGCCTAAACAAAAGTATACGTCTCGCCAGGAATACAGATCGGATTGCTGCTAAATCAGAAAAATTTCAATCCAGCAGTAAACGTGCGGTGCCTGGTTCCGCCAACACTGTTTCCAAGGGCGAGGCGCTTGTTTGTCCAGCATTGCCGAGATCAATGCTCGCGAGCCCGGCGATAAACGCGCCGGCTTGGAGTGTAAAGAGCTCCGGCGGCAGGCCGAGTGCCCGTGCGCCATTGACGGTGGCCATTGCCAGTAGCTGGCGCGCCGGTATGCGGTCGCGCTGCCAAAGGAGCCGCATCTCGTCGAGGATGCTGATGCCTTGGCCACCTTCATCGGGCGTGCGGGCCGCGGCGTCGGGGAGGTTGACGATCGAGTCGGTCCCGAGGGCGACGTTGATCCCCGCGTGGAGCATGTCGCGGTAGCGGTGGGGGCCGAAGTGCTCGTGCGCCCCGAAGTAGGCCGAGGCGCGCGGGCAGTATGCCACGCTGCACCCGGTCTTGGCCAGCAGTTCCAGGTCGTGGCCGGATGCGTCGTTGACGTGGGCGACGACCGCGCGAGGGCCTGCCGGTTCGAGCACAGGCGCAAGGTGCTCGACGGGCGTTGCCGATCTGCCGGTTTCGGCGGTGATGGTGTCGTCCCAGAGGTTGAGGCGTTCGAGCAGCTCTCGCATCGGGCCGCGACCGTCGGCGATGAACGCCCGCTCCTCGGGCGACTCGGCGAGGTGCGTGGCGACGGGCAGTCCGGACGCGGCGGCCTGCTCGAACGCCCATCGGTAGGCGTCGAGGCAGACGGTGTTCGGCGCGTGCGGCTGGAGGCCGATGCGGGCGAGGTCGTCTTTGGAGGCCTCATTCCGCGCGGCGTCGAGGAGTTGGGGTAACCACTGGCGGAACCGCTCGCGGCCTGTCCCGATCGCGAAGAACTCGAGGTACGACACGCCGCGGAGCCCGGCATCGCGCAGCGCCCGCCAGGGTGTGAGCGAGGCGCGGGCCGGCGTCGATTGGGGTGCGCCGGCGATATCGCCGACGGCGAGGACGCCGGCGGATCGCGAGAGCTCGACGCCGCGGGACACGGAGGCGCGGACCTGCTCATCGTCGGCGGCGCGGCGGGCGCGGATCATCTCGACCCAGGACATGAA
>JAEYNG010000155.1 GCA_023412695.1 Planctomycetota bacterium
GCCATCGCCCGCTCTCGCCGCGCAGGCTTCGAAGCGTCCGCGGGAAGCGTCTTGAATGCGATCGTCAGCAGCCGCGCCGCCATCGCCCGCCCTCGCCGCGCAGGCTTCGAAGCGTCCGCGGGAAGCGTCTTGAATGCGATCGTCAGCAGCCGCGCCGCCATCGCCCGCTCTCGCCGCGCAGGCTTCGAAGCGTCCGCGGGAAGCGTCTTGAATGCGATCGTCAGCAGCTCCGCCTCACACTGCTCGATCGGCTTCTGACCGACCAGCATCGCGAGCAATCCGTCATAGTGATCCGGATCCGCCGCCGCGAGCCGCCTCGAAAGCTCCACATACGCCTCGTCGTGCGAGTTCCACCATAGCGCCCACACCAGCTTCTCGATCTGCCAGTGCGGAAGGTCCGGGTTCTCCGCCCGGTCATACGTCCGCAGCGCGGCACGCTCGATGTGCCCGATGTGCTCCGCATCCGCCGCGGCCTGTTGCGCAATCGGCGAATCCGGCCGCGCATGCCGATAGAACGGCTGCTCCACCGTCTCGCTCAGCCACGATGGGTCGGATGCACAGCCGGACATGATTATCACGCATAACCCGACAATCGTTCGCAGAAACATCACGCACCCGCTTGTTGCGGACCAGAAAACTTTGCGGCCTGGCGCAGAAACTCCTCATCCAACTGCACAGGAATAATCTGCTCTCGCTCCGCCGTATAGTTCGCGCCGGCGCGACCTGAATCGAACTGGAGCATGAATCGCATCGCGTCGACAAAGCCAAGCTCGCGGACCAGCACCTCAAGTCCGCGACGCCTGAGCTCGGCCGGATTACTGATGCTCCGCATTCGCCAGTCTCTTAGTCAAGGAGCTTGAAAAAACTGAAGTTCCCGTCGCCGGCTTCCGAACCAACCCCGCCACTACCTCACCGCCGCGTCCATCATCCTCTTGTCCGCCGCGCTCGCCCCCTCCACCGGCAGGTCCCGCAGCATCGCATCGACGATCGCGTCCGTCGTCACCTGGTCCGCCTCCGCGTTGAAGTTCGTCAGGATCCGGTGCCGCAGCACCGGCCGCGCAACCGCCTGCACGTGCTCCGGCGTCACGTGGAACGACCCCGACAGAATCGCCCGCGCCTTGGCCGCGAGGATCAGATACTCGCTCGCCCGCGGCCCCGCGCCCCAGCCCACATACGCCTTCACCAGCTTCGGCCGCTCCAGGTCATTGTCCATCGCCTCACTCACGCGCGTCGCACGCACCAGCCGCAGCGCGTACTTCACGACGTAATCGGGCGCGGGCGCCATCCGCACGAGCTCCTGCACCCGCGCGATGTCCGCCGCGTTGAAGATCGCCTCCGGCGTGCCCCGACCCGTCGAGGTCGTCCGCTTGACGATCTCCAGCTCCTCGTCCACGGTCGGATAGGTGATCTTCACCTTGAACATGAACCGGTCGAGCTGCGCCTCGGGCAGCGGGTACGTGCCCTCCTGCTCCAGCGGGTTCTGCGTCGCGAGCACGAAGAACGGGCTGGGCAGCTTGTGCTGCATCCCCCCCACCGTCACCTGGTGCTCCTGCATCGCCTCGAGCAGCGCGGCCTGCGTCTTCGGCGGCGTCCGGTTGATCTCATCGGCAAGGATCACGTTCGCGAAGATCGGACCCTTGACGAACCGCAGCTCGCGCGAGCCGGTGCTCTTGTCTTCCTCGATCACCTCCGTCCCCGTGATGTCGCTGGGCATCAGATCGGGCGTGAACTGGATCCGGCTGAACCCCAGGCTCAGCGTCCGCGCGATCGTCGAGATCAAGAGCGTCTTGGCCAGCCCCGGCACGCCCTCCACCAGCGCGTGCCCGCGGCAGAACATCGCCATGAGGATCTGCTCGACCACCTCGTCCTGCCCAACGATCACCTTGTGGATCTGCTCGCGCAGCTTGTCGTACGCGTCACGCACCTTGGCGACGGCCTCCTGCGGATCAGCGGCGGCGGAAACAGACACGGGCTGGGCGAGGGGGTCGGGCATGGAGTGCTCCGCGAGGTAACTCGTTTGGTGACGGTTGTACCAACTCAGGATTGATCGGTCTCATCCGGCGGCGACAGAAGAGTAGAGCGTTCGTCTCCAAACAACCCCTGCAGAATGTTGTATAGAACGTCGTTCGCATCGTGCCAGACGGTCTTCGGGTCGTTGAAAACCCGGAGCGCCTCGTCGATCTCTTCCTCACTCGGCGCGGGCACATCTGATTCGGATTGGGTCCTCGATGGGAACGCTTTATCCGGCCGCGGCAGTTCAGGATTGCAAGCCATTGCGCCGCCTCCGTTCTTCAGCGACTCACTGCCCGCCATACGATGCGAGCGGATCGGCGTCCGGTTCCTGCTTTGACCATCGTGTTGATTCCGCGGCCGTTGATCACGGTCCGATCCGCACTGGCAGGGAATTTGCCACAGGTTCTCGCACCTCACCCCGTCTTTCGCCTATTCTCCACCTCATCCCGGCTCCGGCCGAAAGCCTCCGCCGGGTCGTCAGTCGCGATTTGTGCCCTAATAGACCCCAGACAAGAGCGGGAGCGGTCCTCATGTCCTATGAAGCAGCAGTCCACGCACAGGCAATCGAGCTCGACCGGATGGCCCTTGAGATGACGGCCGCGGCCGGCTCGGGCCACCCCAGCACTGCGCTCTCCCTCGGACACATCGTCACTGTCCTCATGTTCAGCGCGATGCGCTACTCGCCCGATTACCCCGACTACCCCACCTCCGACCGCCTCGTCCTCTCCGAGGGCCACGCCGTCCCCATCGTCTACGCCGCCGCGTGCAAGCTCGGCGTCATGGTCGGCAAGGACCCCGAGAACCGCCGCCGCCTGAAGCCCGAAGACGCCGCCGGCCTCCGCGACTGGAAGTCCGAGCTCGACGGCCACCCGAACCCGATGGAAGGCTTCCCGTTCTTCGACGCCGCGACCGGCTCGCTCGGCCAGGGCCTCTCGGTCGCCGCCGGCCTCGCCGAGGCCGCGAAGCTCGACGGCATCGACAAGCGCATCTACTGCATCATCGGTGACGGCGAGAGCCGCGAGGGCCAGATCGCCGAGGCCCTCGACTTCATCGTCGACCGCAAGCTCAACAGCGTCCTGCCGATCTTCAACTGCAACGAGTACGGCCAGACCGACCGCGTCAGCCAGCAGCAGAGCCCCGAGCGCCTCAAGGCCAAGCTCGAGGCCTACGGCTTCGACGTCCGCGCCATCGACGGCCACAACCCCGCGCAGATCCGCGCCGCCATCGATGAGTTCGCCAAGCGCGCCGGCTCCGACGACAAGCCCATGGCCATCGTCGCCAGGACCGTCAAGGGCTGGGGCTCGCCCTCGCTCGCCGGCTCCGGCTGGCACGGCAAGCCCGCCGAGGGCGAGCAGCTCAAGCGCGCCCTCGCCGAGCTCGACGAGCGCCGCGTCGAGCTCACCACCGCGCTCGCCAGCTCCGACGCCTTCACCATCCAGCCCCCCGCCGAGGCCCCCGACCAGGAGCCCAAGGCCGGCGAGATGCCCAGCTTCTCCCAGGTCATGAAGAAGTACGACATGGAGAGCGTCCTCCACGCAGGCAAGATGGCCCCGCGCCGCGCCTACGGAATCGCCCTCCGCGCGCTCGGCCACACCAACGACCGCGTCGTCGTCCTCGACGCAGACGTCTCCAACTCGACCTTCGCCGAGACCTTCCGCAAGGACGCCGCGCTCGCCTCCCGATTCATCGAGTGCAAGATCGCCGAGCAGAACATGTTCTCCGTCGCCGCGGGCCTCTCCGCCGCCGGCAAGGTCCCCTTCTGCTCCACCTTCGCCAAGTTCGTCACCCGCGGCTACGACCAGATTGAGATGGCCATCAACTCGGGCGCGAACCTCAAGATGGTCGGCTCCCACGCCGGCATCAGCCTCGCCTCCGACGGCCCCAGCCAGATGTCCCTCCCCGACGTCGCGTGGTTCCGCTCCTTCACCACCATGCGCGACCACCGCGGCAACCCGGGCTGCTACATCCTCCAGCCCGCCGACGCATTCGCCGCCTACGCCCTCACCGGCGTCATGGCCGAGTACGAGGGCGCGTGCTACATGCGCACCATCCGCCCCGAGACCGAGTTCCTCTACAACGACGACGTGGTCTTCAACCTCGGCGGCTTCGAGGTCCTCAACGAGGGCCGCGACGTCCTCCTCGTCGCCTGCGGCTACATGGTCCACGAGGCCAACAAGGCGCTCAACGAGCTCGACAAGGCCGGCATCTCCGCCACCCTCGTCGACGCCTACTCCATCCCCTTCGACACCGAGAAGCTCCTCGACCTCGCCAACGCCAACGGCGGCTACGTCATCACCCTCGAGGACAACTACGGCGGCGGCCTCGGCTCCGCCGTCGCCGACGCCCTCACCGAGAGCGGCGACGCCTTCACCCTCCAGCAGATGTTCGTCCGCCAGATCCCCAAGAGCGCCCGCACCCCCGGCGAGCTCCTCAAGATGTGCGGCCTGACAGCGCAGGACATCGTGCAGGCGACGATGAAGCTCCTCCAGGTGGCCTGAGCACGGTGACGCATGACCGGCCCGTCTCAACGCTGGACGCTGGCCCTTGAGTTGAGCAACCCTACCTCCGGCGACGCCGACGCGTCGTCGCTCGCGCTCGGACGCGCGCACTCGAGCACCGTCGAGCTCATCGCTTCAGAGCACGTCCGCCCCTCGCCCCCGCGCAGCACCGACGACGACCTCTTCCCCGCTCTCGACCGCCTCCTCGCCCGCGCCGGCCTCAAGCCCCGCGACCTCCATCAAGGCCGCATCGCCGTCAGCGTCGGACCCGGCGGCTACACCGGCCTCCGCGTCGCCTGCGCCGCCGCCAAGCTCCTCGCCGAATCCGTCGGCGCATCCTGCGTCAGCGTCCCCACCGCGCTCGTCGCGCTCCACGCCGCCGGCCCCGCGCAGGGCGACCGCCCCCGAGCCGTCGCCCTCGCCAGCAAG
>JAEYNG010000167.1 GCA_023412695.1 Planctomycetota bacterium
TCACTGGGCAGACGCCCGCGCCGACCTTCGCCTCACGCGCCGACGCATCGCCCTCGAGCACGCCCACGCCCAGCCCGCCCGGAACCTCCTTCAGCCCGCTCCCGGTCATCTCGAAGATGCCGATCTCCAGCGTCGTGCCGAAGCGGTTCTTCACGCCCCGCAGGATCCGGTGCGCGTGGTACCGATCGCCCTCAAAGTACAGCACAGCATCAACCAGGTGCTCAAGCAGCCTTGGCCCCGCCAGCCGCCCCTCCTTCGTCACGTGCCCAACCAGCACCACGGCGATCCCGCTGAGCTTCGCGAGGTACACCAGCTCCGCCGCGCACCGCCGGAGCTGCGCAACAGACCCTGGCGCAGCGTCAAGGTCCGCCTTGTAGATCATCTGCACCGAGTCGATCACCAGCACCGACGGCGCGACCTTCCGCGTCTGCTCGACGATCCGCGCAAGATTGGTGTCGGCGAGCACGAACAACCCCGGCGCCGCGGCCGCACCCAGGCGCGCTGCCCGCATCCGCACCTGCTCCGCCGATTCTTCCGACGATACATACAGGATCCGCGAAGCTTCGCCGCTCGCAGACGACCCCTCACTCATACCCCCGCCCATCCGTCCCGCGGCCTGCAGCATCAGCGTGCTCTTGCCGATCCCCGGGTCGCCGCCGATCAGCACGACGCTCCCCGGCACCAGCCCGCCGCCCAGCACGCGGTCGAGCTCGCCGATCCCTGTCACGAGCCGCTGCGAAGGTGCATCGTCCCCCGTCGCTTGCGCAATCGGCACCGCCACGGGCGACGCGCCAATGCCGCCCTTGGCCTCGACCATCAACTCGGTGACGTCCGCACCGCTCGCCCGCCACGCCTCGACAACGCCACGCTGCGGGTCCTTCGTTGCTGACTTCTCGACGCGCTCGCTCTCCAACGAATCCCACGCGCCGCAATCGGGGCACTTGCCCATCCAGCGGTTCTGCACCGCGCCGCACGAGCGGCACACGAAAACTTCTCGCGTCTTGGCCACGATCCAGCATAGCACGGTTGGCGAATGTTCGGAGGGGATGCAATGTTCACCCCGCGGCGCTCGTTCCTCTTATGGCGGCCCTCTCGGGCTGTACGACCGCTCCGGGTGGTTCCCCGGTGGGGGAGCTTGGCGTGGCCGGCGCGGTTCTACACGGCCGGAAGGGGCCGCATGTGTTCCCACACGACGGCCGCGTGACCCAACCGGTTACGCGGCCGGTTCTTGCGGGTCGGAGCGGCGGTCGATCTACGATTGCCCGCCGCGATGGCCAACGACCCCGTTCCACCCCCCGCAACACCAGCCGCCAAGGACCGGCCTCCAAAGACCAAGGTCCGCGGCCGGAAGCGGCGGATCGCCCGCTGGGTCATCCGCGTCGTGGTCGGGGTGCCGATCCTCCTGATCGCGCTCTCCCTGCTCATCGCCTACTCCCCCCTCGTCGAGTCGACGGTCCGCTCGAAACTCCAGGACGCGACCGGCTGCGACGTTGAGATGGACCGCGCATTCATCGCCCTCGACGGCCGCGTGGAGATCCGCGGCCTCAAACTGCTGGTGCCCGGGCTCTCCGGCCCCGAGGCCGAACTGCTCTCGGCGCGCAAGGCCGAGATCGACCTGAGCTGGTCCGCCGCGATGTCGTGGTCCGGGCTGTCGGCGGTTCGGCCGACCAGCATCCGCCTCACCGACCCGGTCTTCCGCCTCAGCCAATCGATCGACGACGGTTCATTGAACATCGCCAGCATCGCCGCCGCCGCAGATGGCCGGCCCGGCGGCGCGGGTGGTGGTGGTGGGGCGGGCGGGCCGGGGAAGGGCTTGCCGCTGATTCCCACCGTGAACGTGCAGGACGGTCGCATCGAGTTCGCCGAGCACTCCGAGCGCCAGGCACGCTTCGATTTGCTCAACACCATCCACGTCGCCGGCGCATTCGGCGCTAACGCCGACGGCTCCTACCGCATCCGCATGCAAGAGGTCGGCCGCCTCCCCGCGCCGATCGCATCCCCCGAGCCCGGCCTGCCGCGGGGCATGATCCTCGACGGCCGGATCGACCTGCAGCGTGGCGAGGCGTTGCTGCGCCTGCTGAATGTTCCGCTGGAGGCATGGCCGCCCGAGTCCGTGCCGGTCGCCTTCCGCGAAACCTGGCGCCGGCTGCGCATCCAGGGTCACATCCGCGAAACGCTCTTCGAGTATGACCGCGACAACGGCGTCCGTCTCTCCGTCTGGCCCGAGGATGTCGCGATGGACATCCCCGTCCCCGATGACAGCGCGGCCGCGGACAACCTTTCGCTCCGCGCGGTCAACGGCAAGTTCGTGTTCGCCCCCGAAGGCGTGCAAGCCGAGCTCGAGGGTGTGCTCGAGGACCAGACCAAGCCGGTGCACGTACGCTTCCAGACAGAAGGCACCGCCCTTGAGGCCCCGCTCTATTGCGAGATCTGGGGCGAGGGCCTTACGCTCGCCCGCAACCCGGGCTTCCTGCCATACATCCCGCCCAAGGCACGCGAGTTCTTCGTCTTCTTCTCGGGCCCGACGGGCGAGGTGGACGCCCGCGTCACGATCGCCCGCGGCTATCCCGTCAACGGCAAGGCCGCCCGGGCGATCGTCACCGACGGGCGTGTGACGGTCCGGAACGGCACCGCCGCGTTCCACCTCTTCCCGTACCCGTTCCACAACATGGAGGTCCACGCGACGTTCGACGAAGACCACCTCAACATCCACGAGATCCGCGGCGACGGCGCATCGGGCGCGGTCCTCCGCGCAAGCGCGTACGCCTCACCGATGGACGATGACGCGCGGGTGGACGTCTCGGTCCGTGTCACGAACGCACCGGTCGATCAGCACCTCCGCGCCGCGATGCCGGGCTCGCGAAAGCAGCTTGTCGAGGTGCTGTTCAATGAGCGCCAGTACGAAGAACTGCTGAAGGCCGGGCTCATCAGCCCGCCGGGCACACCCCCCGGTCGCGGCGTCCCGCCCGCGTTCGGCCTCGGGGGCATCTGTAACATCGATGTCACCGTCCACAGGTCGCTCGGCCCCGTCGATGACTGGCAGACCGACATCCTCGTCCGGTTCGACGAGGCGGGCATCGTCCCAAAGCCATTCCCCTTCCCGATCGCCGCGAAGAACGTCGAGATTCACATCACCGACGAAGAGGGCACGCTCACCCGCGGCACCTTTACCGGTCTCCGCGGCGGCCGGGCAAACCTGTCCGCGCACGTCCTGCTCGAGGAGGACGGCGAGAACGTATTGAAGCCGCGCCTCGAGATCGCAGCGTTCGAAGTCCCCGTCGACGACCTGCTCATTCACGCGGTCCCGGAGGACGACTCGGGCACCGACCCCAACGCCGTCTCCGCCAAGGCCATCCTCCAGCGCCTCGACCTGCGTGGCAATGTCGATTGCTCCGCGTCGATCCGCGACGCAGTCGACGACCCCGGCGAGATCGATTACGACGTCGCGGTGGTCTTTCGTGAGCTCGAGGCCCGGCCGCGCCCGCTCGACAAGCACGCGTCCGGCGGATCTGTGCTCATGGTCAGCGGCGCAAGCGGTCGCATCGGCGTGACGCCGCGGGAGGTCCGTGTGCAGGACCTCACCGGTCAACTTGTTGTGGAGGAGCCCGGCCCCCGAGTGCGCGGCGAGGACGCCCTGACCGAATCCCGCGGCCAGTTTGAGGTCGATCTGACCGCGGCGATCATCCCCCAGCCAAAGCAGCCGGACATCGGCCCGCCGAGCGCGAGCCCCATCGGCGAGATCGACGTGCGTGTCCGCGCGGTGGAGCTCGACCTCGGCACTCCGTTGCCGTCGCTTCTGAGTGTGTTCAGCGTGGACATCGCGGACGTGCTCGCCGCGATCCGTAACGAGCGGAAGCCCGAGGGCCACCTCGACGCCGATGTGCGGCTGCACCGTACAGCCGATGCGCCCCGCCCCGCGGTCGATGCCGCTTTCTCGAACTTCGCCGACGTGAGTTTCGACGGACTTAACGGCCGTGTCTGCCTGCTCGACACCACAGGGTCCGCGACCTTCGCCGACCAGGGCACGCTCCCACAGGGCGCCAACGCACGCGTTGGCTTCGAAGGCTTCGCTGCACGCCTGCAATACGACGGCGTTGACTCCGGGCTCGTCGAGATCGACGGCAACTTCGCCATCAATCCGGCGCTCGTCGGTGCGGCCCCGCTCGATCAAGCCGTTACCGATGCCGCGCTCGAGCTCCGGCTCCGCGACGCCATGTTCGAAGCACCGCTCGTTACCGAGTTGCTCCGGCTCTCGCTCTCACCACCGACGTTCGAGAGCTGGCAGTCGCTGCGGGTCGCCGGCGTCTTCGACGCGCACGTCGATGTAAACGGAGCGCCGACCATTGTCTCCGGGATGCTCGGCCCGCGCTCACTCGTCTTTGAACGCGCCGGCGCACGCGCCCGACTCTCCTCGGTTCTCGGCCACGTCAGTTTCCGGACGGTCCAAGGCGCGGGCCGCCGATCGGTCGAGGGACGCATCGAGAACCTCGGCGTCGCCTCCCCGGCGTGGCGGGCCGAGCTCAACGGCGACTGGTCGTTCATCGCCGGCGAACGCTTCCTCCTCGAAACGGTCATCGCCATGGAGGGCCAGACGCTGACCGACGACCTGCTCGCACTGCTCCCGCTCGACGCCGCAGCCGCGATGCGCGCGGTCAACCTCCAGGTCAGCGGCGGCTTCTCGATGCCCGCGGCGACGCTCGCGGCGGTCATCCCCGACGCCCCGGTCCCCGGCGAAACGGAGCCGCCGCCCGCCTCCGTTCGGTTCGCCGGCCGCGTCCGGTTCGCAAACGCCGCCGCGGATATTGGTGCAAAGCTCACGCAGTGCGACGGCGAGGCGGGGATCTCCATCGCGACGCTCGGCGATATCGCCCCGGCGATCTCGATCGACTTCGTCGCGCCCAGCCTCGTGCTGGCCGATGTCTCGATGACCGACGCCAAGGCCCTGCTGGTATCGGTCGACCCGTCCGGAATCGACGCGGTCACCGCTCCGCTCGAACTCAGGCTGCCGTATTTCACGGCATCGGCACACGGCGGACGTGTCTGGGCGCACGCCAACATCGGTCCGGCGGGAGAAGACGACGAACGCCGCACGTTCTCCGCCGATGTTGTCGCGGCGGGCGTGCTCTTCGCGCCGCTGCTCAACGAGCTCTCGAGCAGCCCCGACCCCGAGCCCCAGGGACCGCCGCCGCCCGGCAGCGTCGCCCACGCCGAGCCTGCAACGCCGCACGAACCGGACGAACTCCCGCAGGACCGCACCCGCGGCCAGGCGGATTTTTGGCTCTCGATCACCGGCCGCGCCGGAGACCCCCAGTCACACCTCGGCCGCGGCGCAATCCGCGTCGCCAACGGCGACGTCTTGCGCATGCCGGTCGTCTTCCCGCTCGTGCAGATGAGCAACCTCATGCTCCCGCGGAGCGACCGCTTCGGCTACATGCAGGCGGAGTTCAATCTCCAGGGGCGCACAGCCGCCTTCGAGAGCGTCGCCGTGCTCTCCGATTCCATCTCGCTCATGGGCGAGGGGACCCTCACGCTCCCCGACATGACCCTCGACATGCGGTTCAACAGCCGCTCCAACCGTCGCATCCCGCTCCTCTCCGATATGTACGAGGCTGTCCGCGACGAGATCGTCACCACCCGCGTCCGCGGCACCGTCGGCGAGCCCGACATCCGTTCCGAAACGCTCACCACGACCCGCGGCATCCTGGACTCGATCTTCGACCCCGGCGGCCGACAGCGCAGCAGCATCAGGACCGACGACGCCGCGCGTCGCGAGCTCGACCGCGTGGACAGCAACCGACACGGCGAGCGTCCGCTCCCCCCAACGACGATGCCCAGCCGCCACACCGGCGTGGACGGCTGAATTCCCTGCGGGGCCGCCCGAAGGGCACAGCGTCCCTACCCTCTCCTCCCATGCCCGACCACAACCGCGTCGAGCTCGATCCGCCGCAGTCCGCGTCGCCGCCCCCGCCAGAGGGCGTGCCGCCCGAGACGCCCCGCGCCCAGCGCGCGGAGTTCGACCCGGCCATCGCCGGGAAGCTCGACGAACTGATCGCGATGGTGGGGGGCAAGCCCGGCTCGTTCAACGCCAAGC
>JAEYNG010000221.1 GCA_023412695.1 Planctomycetota bacterium
TGCTCGTTCTTCCCCGCATCGACGATCGCCGCCGTCGCGAACCGCCGTTCGCGCATCGCCGCGTCCAGCGCGCCCCTCGCGGCGGCCTTCCCCGTGAAGCGGTCCCAGATCACCTCGGGCATCTCGCGTCGCGGCTGCCGCCAATACGTCGCCGCGAGCTCCAGCACCCCGGCCGCGTACCCGATCTCGGCGCGCTCCTTCACCGCGATCCGCCCATACCGCGCCACCGTCCGCCGCACCTCCGCGCTGCATACGCCGCGCGGCGCATACCTCCGCATCACCCACGCGTTGTTCCGAACCAGCCGCCGCAGGATCATGTCCATGTCGCGGCCCGCGCTCGTCTTCTCGTGTAGCACGCGGAACCGCCGGTCGATCGTCACCCGCCACCCCGCCAGCAGCAGCTTCGCCGCGAGGTCGTACTCCTCCACGTAGTAGTTAAAGCTCGCGTCATACCCGCCCGCGGCCACAAACGCCTCGCGCCTGATCGCGACCCCGCACCCGATGAACACCTCCGGCAGTCCGCCGGCCTCGTGGCGCATCCCCTCGCCGCTTCCTTCATTCTCACCCCGCGGCAGCAGAATCTCCGCCTGCACCGCGCCCACATCCGCTTCCGCGTCGCGCAGCGCATCGAGCAGCCCGGCGTTCACCGGGTGCGAGTCGTCATCCAGCATCACGATCCACTCGCACGACGCGTCCGCCGCGAGCACGCCCGCGTTCCGCGCCGCCGCACCCTCGTTCTCGCCGCGCATCAATAGCGTCACCGGCAGCCCGTTCGCAAGCTCGACGGGCAGCTTCGGCGGCACGCGCGACGCATTGTCCACCACGATCACCTGCGCGTCGTGTCGCGGCAAGCGTTCCAGCCCCGCGATCGTCCGCGCCAGGGGCTCCGGCCGGGCACGCGTGGGCAGCACATACGCGATCCGCGCTCGGCTCACGCGCTCGCCCCGCTCATCACCCGGCGCGTCCCCACCATTCCGCGCGACTCGATCACCTCCGGCGGCGTGTATGCAAGGTGCGCCGAGTGCAGCCGCGACAGCCCCTGCCGCAGGTCCGTCGCAGAGATCACCGTGTTCCCCAGCCGCTGCACCTGGATCGCCGCCGCGACCGACGCAAGGAACGCCGCCGAGAGCAGCGGCGTGCCGGTCGCGAGCGCGAGCGTCGCCGCCGCGAGCATCGAGTCCCCGCAGCCCAGCGCATCGACCGCGTGCCCCGACAGCGCGGGCACGTGCTCGCCCCGAACGTGCGACGCGAACCCGCCCTCGTGCGTCACGGGTGAGCTCAAGCGGTCGAACGCGATCACCCCGTCCGCGCCGAGCGTCACCAGCGCCGCGCGGCTGCGCGTGTCGGCCAGCAGCCGCCACGCCACCATCGACAGCCCCTGGTCGTGCAGCGCGTACGCCTGCCGCAGCTCCGACTCGCTCGGGCAAACCAGGTCCATGTCCCGCATCATCCGCAGGTTGCTCCGCCGGCCCGAGACATCCGCCGTCATCACGCCCGCGTGCCTGCGCAGCGCGGGGCAGAGCCGCGCCAGCACCGACTGCGGCAACAGCCCCAGCCCGAAGTCCGCGATGATCGCCGCGTCGCACCCCGAGCCCTCGCCCGGCGAGACCGCCAGCTCCCGCGCCGTCTCCGACGCCAGCGCGACCAGCTCGTCCTGCTGCCGCGCGTCCAGCTCCAGCCGCTCGAGCAGGTCGAGCTTCATCACCTTCTGCGCGCCGACGAGGAACCGCTGCTTCTCCGGGATGTCCGACGACACCTCGACGCTCCGCACCTCCACGCCGTCGGCCAGCAGCCGCTGCCGCAGCATCGCCGCCTGGTCGTTCTTCGGCAGGCCGGTGACGAGCACCGGGCACGCGCCCATCGCCGCCAGGTGCCGCGCGATGATCGCCGACGCGCCGTCGTACATCCGCCGCTCCAGCGGCCGCAGCGTCATCACCGGCGCCTCGCCGGCCATGTCCGGCCGGTCGCACAGCACGTACGTGTCGAGGATCACCTCGCCCACCACCAGCACGCGCTTTCCGCGGAACCGCGAGATCGTCTTCGACAGCTCCACCCCGTCGAGCTCCGGCATCCCTAGCAGCTGCCGCAGCCGCGCGTGATACGGATCGACCGACTGCTCCAGCGCCGCGATCAGCGCGGTCGAGCTGAACACCACGTCACCCGAGCTGAACACCACCCGCCCGCCGTGCGACTCGACCGCCGCGCGCTCCGCGAGGAACCGCGGATCGTTGTTCAGCTCGTACTCCTTCCCCTTGACGTACACATCCGGCTGCACCTCGTCGAGCAGCTCGCGCGCCGTCGGACGCTGCTCGACGTACACCAGGTCCACGCAATCCAGCGCGGCCAGGTTCTCCGCCCGCAGCTCCTCGGGGATCAGCGGCCGCCCTGTCCCCTTCTTCATCTCCACATCGCCCGTGATCGACACCAGCAGCAGGTCCCCGTGCGACCGCGCGTGCCGCAGGTGCCGCAGGTGCCCGGGGTGCACGATGTCGAAGCACCCGTGACAGTGCACGATCTGCTTGCCCGAACTCCGCGCCGCCGCCCGCAGCATCATCAACTGCTCGTGCGTCACGATCTTCCCGCCCGGCCCGTGCCCCGGCGGCCGCGACGGCCACCCGTCCGCGCCTTCGGGGCGCACCAGGTTCAGCGCGGGCTTGCCGTTCGTGCCGTCGTGGCCGGAGGAAGTGCTCATGGCCGTCTTTATCGGCCTCTGGGTGGGTGAGATGGAGAGTTGACGGGCTCACCACGAGTATTCACAGTCGCCACTTGAACAAGGGGTGCAAAACTTGCGCGGTTCGCCCTCCACCGCTCGCCGCTTCCGCGCCCGTTGGTCGATAACAGGCCCATGGCCACCCTGACCGCCGGCCCCGCGGCCACCACATTCACGCAAGCCCGGCAAACCCTTACGCGCGATGATGTCGTCCGCCTCGCCTCGGGGAACAAGCCGTGGGCCGCGCTGCCCGTGCTGGCGCAAGTCTTGCGCGACGGCTCCCCCAACGCCGGCGATCACGGCCTCCGCTTCCTCGCCGCGGCGTGCTTCGCCAAGGTCGGCCTGAAGACTCCCGCGGCGCACCACTTCGACCGTCTCCCGCCCGAGGTCCGGCGCGACCCGCAGGTCGCCGCCCTCGGCGATGCCATCGCCCGCCTCCCCGACGACCGCATCCCCTTCGAGACGCGCCGCGGGATCTGCGAACACAACGTCCGCGCCCTCGCCGCGCGCCCCGAGAACCCGATCGATCTCTCCGCCGCGTTCGCCGCGTGGACCGACTCGCGCCGTGGCTCCACCGACCTCTGGCTCCGCGCGGCCGACGGCAACATCGTCGTGCAGTCCGCCGACGCCTCGCGTTCCCGCCACCTCGCCGATTTTGTCGGCCAAGTGG
>JAEYNG010000351.1 GCA_023412695.1 Planctomycetota bacterium
ACTTCGGCGGCACGAGCTCTTCCTCGCCGCTCGCGGCCGGAGTTGTCGCGATCGTGCTCGAGGCCAACCCGCAGCTCTCCTGGCGCGATGTGCAGCAGGTGCTCGCGCGGTCCGCACGCCAATGCAGGCCCTTCGACGCCAGTTGGCGGGTGAATGGCGCGGGGCTCCATGTCAGCGAGCAGTTCGGCTTCGGCGCGGTGGACGCCGGCGCTGCCGCCGCGCTCGCCCAAGAATGGACGCCCCTGCCGCCCGAGTTCATGCACGACACCGGCGTGGTGACAGAAGGGATCGCGATCCCCGACAACAACCCCGCCTCGCTGGTCCGGACGGTCAACGTCCCAGTGCACATGCGGATCGAGTCGGTCGAACTGGTGCTCGACGCCGATCACAACTCCTGCGGGCAGCTGCGAGTCGCGATCCGCAACCCGCAAGGGCTTGAGTCACTCTTTGCCAACACGCGCACGGACCCCTCGAATACCTATAACAACGGATACGTCTTCACATCCGTGAAGTACCTCGGGGAGCGCGCGGCGGGCACATGGGAACTGCGCATCGCCGATGGGGCCGCGGGGACGACCGGCACGCTGGACAGTTGGCGCCTGCGGTTCTACGGAACCGAGATCGCCTGCCCCTGCGATTGGGAGGACGACGGCGACATCGACGTGCCCGACATCTTCGCCTACCTGTCGGCGTGGTTCGCGGGGTCGGCGGACTTCGACCTCGACGGGGTGACCGGGGTGCCCGACATCTTCGCGTTCCTGGGGTGCTGGTTCAGCGGCCCCTGCCCGTAAGAACGGAAGTTTCGGCGTTTCAAGAGCTTGTGACCGCGTGATGGCCACACGGAGCCACCGGTCAGCGTTCGCGCCCGCAGGCGCGGCTCGAATGTTGTACTCGCCGAAGATTCATGGCATAAACCCGTATTTTCGTGTATTCTGCAAGGCTTGACACCGCCGGGCTTTCTGCCCGCGGTGTCGAATCGGCGGGACGGGCCTTGCTGTCCCGCCGCGTGTGCGCGTGGTCCGAATCGACCGTTGAGGTCGCATGTTCGTGAGTGTTTCTATACAAGGAGAGGTCTCTATGAAGTCGAAGTGTTTTGCGTGCGCGCTGGTGGCCGGCCTGGCCATGAGCGCGGTGGCGGCGGCCGAGCCGGGCGCCAAGCAGGCGGGCGGCGGTGTGGCCGTAGATCAGGGCATGTTGCTGCGTGACGACGTAACGCAGTTGACCAAGGGGCAAGTCCCCGGCCGCGCCACATACAACGTCGCGACCCGGCAGATGACGGTCCACAGCTACCCGAGCGGTGGCCACGTCGACGTCAATCCCGGCGTCCGTGGCCCGGTTCAGAACCTGCTTTGGTCTTCCATCGATCCGACGGGCTTTTACTCGAACCGTGTCGGGGCCTCCGGCGGTCCGCTTGCCGAGACGTTTGACTGGGGCGTGCTGTGCGGCGATCCGATGACCGACACACACACCATTTCGCAGTTCACGTTCTCGTACGCGACGGCCGATCCCGACGGCGGTGAATACGCGGTCGACGTCTCCGTGTACTGGGGATTCGACCCCCTCTGCCCCGCTGACCCCGATGGTACGGTGGCGGGGTTCAACTGCCTCGCGGCGAATGCGGTTGCATTCGAGATCATCGATCTGCCCGGCAGCGTCCCGGAGGGAAACACCTGGATCATCACAATTGACCTGACCGGGATTGAGTTCACGATGCCGGCCGGTGAGTTCGGCTACAGCTTCTCCAACTGGGTCGGCTTCACGAACGCCGGTCCGACCCTCACGGCCGAGAACCAGATTGCGGCCCCCGGCACCGACAACGTGTTCGATTACTACCCCGGGGCTCCCCAGGCCCAGCCGATCATCGGTTCATTCTGGTTCGGCGGCACCCCGTACGCCCAGTTCTACTTCGAGCTTTACTCGACCACGTCGAGCTGCGGCATTTCCGATCTTGGCTCCTGCTGCCTCGGCGACATGAGCTGTGTTGTCGTCAACGAAGCCGACTGCACCACCCAGGGCGGAACGTTCGCGCTCGGAGTCGCGTGTGGCGGGCCGTTCCACTGCTTCCCCGCACCGGCGAACGACGAGTGCGCGGGCGCGACGGCCGTGCCGGCCGGTGACCTGGCGACGGGCATCACCGTGCAGTACGACCTCCGCGGAGCGACCGACAGCCCCGAGCCCGATGCCGGTTGCGTCCCCGCGGCCCCGCAGGGCACCGACGTGTGGTTCTCGTGGGATGCGCCGTGCTCCGGCGACATGGTCCTGACGACCTGCCTCCTGAACACCAGCGACGATCTCATCGCGGTCTACTCCGGCAACGACTGCTCCACGCTGATCGAGGTCGGCTGCGACGATGACGGCTGCGGCGTCATCGGCGGCCAGTCCCAGATCAGCTTCAGCGCCTCCGCGGGCACGACCTACTGGTTCCGCATGGGCACGTGGAACGGCACCGGCGCCGACCCGGTCGCCCCGGTGAACTTCTTCACGCTCTCGAGCGCCAACTGCACCGGCGGCCCGGCGTTCTGCGATGCGGACTGGTGCCAGGACGGCTCCGTCGGCGTGCCCGACATCTTCTGCTTCCTCTCTGACTGGTTCGCCCTCGACCCAGCGGCCCGCAACTACGGCGGCACCCCCGGCGTCCCGGCGATCTTCGCCTTCCTGTCCGAGTGGTTCTCCACCGGTCAGGGTCCCTGCACCCCGTAACTTCTGATCCGGCATGTTGCCGGTTCAGCCACACGCAACGACACGCGGCCCCCGCCAAACGGCGGGGGCCGTTGTTTCTCCGCAGCCCCCGCTGCGTACCCTCGCCGCATGACGCCCTCCCCCGCGATCAACGCCGCGACCGCACCTCAGGACCCGCGGGCGGTGCACCTCCGCTGGCTCCTCGACCTCACGCAGCTCCCGACCGTCGCGGGCAACGAACGCCTCGTGATCGACTGGATCACACGCTGGACCGCCGAGCGCCCCGAACTCGAACTCATCACCGACGCCGCGGGCAACCTCGTTGTCCAGCCCCGACAGCGATGGGGCGACGGCACCGCCTCGCCGGTCTTCATCACCGCGCACCTCGACCACCCCGCCTTCGTCGTCGAGCGCACCGTCTCACCCGACACGCTCGAGCTCGCGTTCCGCGGCGGCGTCATGGACGCCTACTTCCAGAACGCCCGCGTCCGCGTGCACGGCCGCTCCGGCGCCGTCGGCGCAACGCTCACCGGCGAGGGCAAGGGCGCACCCGGACCGGCCGGCGGCGCACCGCTCTTCAAGACCTACCTTGCCAAGCTCGATGCGCCCATCGACCCAGCTCGCGGCGACATCGCCACGTGGGAGCTGCCCGAAGCCTCTATCGACGAAACCGGCCTCGTTCACACCCACGCCTGCGATGACCTCGCCGCGCTCGCCGCGGCGATCTCCGCCTACGACACGCTCCTGCTCCAGGCC
>JAEYNG010000247.1 GCA_023412695.1 Planctomycetota bacterium
GCGCACAGGCGTCTGGCGTACGACGAGCTGCTGATGCTGCAGCTCGGCGTGTTCCTGCGGCGGGCGCAGATCCGGCGGACGATGCGGGCCGAGTCGCTCAAGTGGAGCGAGGAGATCGACCGGCGCATCCGCGAGCGGTTCACGTTCACGCTGACGGGTGCGCAGGACCGGGTGATCCGCGAGATCGTCGAGGACCTCACGCACGAATCGCCGGCGAACAGGTTGATCCAGGGCGACGTGGGATCGGGCAAGACGGTGATCGCGCTGTACGCGATGCTGCTCGCCGCGACGTCTGGGCACCAGGCGGCGTTGATGGCGCCGACGGAGCTGCTGGCGGAGCAGCACTATTTGTCGATCTCGGAGGCGCTCAAGGGCTCGAACGTGCGGATCGAGCTGCTGACGGGGGCGATGGGGCGGGCGGAGCGCGAGGCCGCGCTCGCGCGGATCGCGGGTGAGAGCGCGGCGGGGGCGAACGCGGACCTGGTGATCGGCACGCACGCGCTGCTGACGGGTGATGTGCGGTTCCGGTCGCTGGCGGTGGTCGTGATCGACGAGCAGCACCGCTTCGGCGTGCACCAGCGGGCCACGCTCAAGAGCAAGGCGGCGGAGGTGAGCCGGGGGAAGGACGCGCGGCAGCTCGTGCCGCACACGCTGGTGATGACGGCGACGCCGATCCCGCGGACGCTCGCGCTGACGCTGCTGGGGGACCTGGATGTCTCGACGATCGACGAGCTGCCGCCGGGTCGGACGCCGATCGCGACGCGCGTGGTAGACGGCGAGAAGTCGCCGGAGGTGTACACGTTCGTGCGGCAGCGGCTGGAGGCGGGAGATCAGGCGTACATCGTGGTGCCGGCGATCGACACCGGCGCGAGCGCGGCGGGCGCGGGCGGGGACGAGGATTTGGCCGATCTGCGGAGCGTGATGACGCGGCTGGAGGCGCACGAGCTTTCGGGCAAGCGGCTCGCGGCGATGCACGGGAGGCTGTCGCCGCGGACTCGGGACCACATCATGCACCGGTTCCGAGCGGGGATGATCGACGCTCTGGTGGCGACGACAGTGATCGAGGTGGGCGTCGATGTGCCGAATGCGACGGTGATGGTGATCGAGCACGCGGACCTGTTCGGGCTTGCGCAGCTGCACCAGCTCCGCGGGCGCGTCGGCCGCGGGAAGAAGAGGTCCGTGTGCGTGCTGATCGCCGAGCCGAAGACGCCGGACGCGGAGCAGCGGCTGGCGGCGATGGCGGAGACGACGGATGGGTTCGTGCTCGCGGAGCGGGATTTGGAGATTCGCGGCCCGGGAGAGGTCTTCGGGCAGAAGCAGGCGGGCGCGCCGCCGTTCAAGGTAGCGGACCTGATGCGGGACCGTGAGCTCCTGGTGATGGCGAGAAGGGACGCGGCGGCGTGGATCGAGCGGTCGCCGGAGCTTCACGGGCCGGGCGAGGACCTGCTGCGGAAGCGGCTGCTGAAGCTGCACGGGAAGTGGCTGGGGCTGGGGGATGTGGCGTGAGCGGGTGGCAAAGTGACAAGGCAGTCAGCAGTCTTAAGCGGCGCGACGCGGGGCAGACAGGCTTTGCGGGGCGACTCCTTATGATCTCGGCATGAGCATGAACGAAGCGGTTGCGGAACGGCTGGCGAGGATCGCGCGGCTGCAGGACCTGCTGGGCGAGGACAAGTTCAAGGCGATCTCGCACGACCGCGCAGCGCGGGTCGTCGAGGGGTTGTCGTTCGACATCGCGACGGTGGCGGATGACCCGGCGAAGCTGCGGCAGATCGAGGGGATCGGCCCGAAGATCGCGGACAAGATCCACGAGTTCGCGACGACGGGCTCGATGAAGGAGCTGACGGAGCTCGAGGCGAAGGTGCCCGCGGGGGTCGCCGCGTTGCTCACCATCCCGGGGTGCGGGCCGAAGACGGTGGCGGTGCTGTGGAAGGAGGGGGGCGTGACGGATGTCGCGTCGCTGAAGCGGATCATCGCGGACGGGTCGATCCTGAAGCTGCCGCGGATGGGGGCCAAGAGCGTCGAGAAGCTGAAGGAGTCGATCGAGCTCGCGGAGCAGGGGAGCGTGCGGCTGCCGCTGGGGCTGGCGATGCCGGTGGCGGAGCGATTCGTCGAGGCGATGCTGAAGGTCAAGGGCGTGGAGCGGGCGGCGTTCGCGGGATCGCTGCGGCGCGGGCGCGACACGATCGGGGACATCGACGTGCTGGTGGCGGTCGAGGATGACGCCGCGGGCGCGAGGGCGAGCGAGGCGTTCCGCACGATGCCGGGGGTGGCGCAGATCATCGTCGCGGGGGATCGCAAGTCATCGGTGCGGGCGCGGATCGGCGCAGACGCGGGGCGGTTTGCGGTTGAGGGGCGCGAAGGGGAGGCGGACGTCGGGCCGACGGTGCAGGTGGATCTGCGGGTAGTGCCGCCGGCGTCGTGGGGCGCGGCGCTCATGTACTTCACGGGGTGCAAGGAGTTCAACGTCCGGCTGCGCGAGCGTGCGCTGAAGCAGGGGCTGACGCTGAACGAGTATGGCCTATTCCCGGATGACGACGACAAGACGCCGCCGCAGCAGCGCGGCGTGAAGCCCGTGGCGGGCGCGAGCGAGGAGGAGGTGTTCGCCGCGCTGGGGCTGGCGTATGTCGAGCCGGAGCTGCGGGAGGACCGCGGGGAGATCGATCGCGCGGTGGAGGCATTTGGGGCGGCGAAGACGAAGGCTGCGAAGAACACCGCACGGCCGGTGCCCGGGCTGATCGAGATCGGGGACATCCGCGCCGAGCTGCACGCGCATACGACGGCGTCGGACGGTCGGATGAGCATCGAGGAGCTCGCGAAGAACGCGAAGGGACGCGGGTTCCACACGATCGCGGTAACCGACCACTCGAAGTCGAGCGTGATCGCGGGGGGGTTGTCGCCCGAGCGGCTGCGGGAGCACGTCGCGGCGATCCACGCGGCGCGGAAGAAGGTCAAGGGGATTCAGATCCTCGCGGGCAGCGAGGTGGACATCCTTGCGGACGGGCGGCTCGACTATGACGACGAGACGCTCGCGCTGCTCGACATTGTCGTTGCGTCGCCCCACAACGCGTTGAGCCAGGACGCGGAGACGGCGACGATGCGGCTGATCAAGGCGATCGAGAGCGGGCGCGTGCACATCGTCGGGCATCCGACGGGGCGGCTGATCAACCGGCGCGCGGGGCTGAGCCCGGACATGGCGAAGGTGATCGCCGCGGCGAAGGCGAACGATGTCGCGCTGGAGATCAACGCGCACTGGATGCGGCTCGACCTGCGGGACGTGCACGTCCGCGCGGCGGTAGACGCAGGGTGCCTGATCGCGATTGATTGCGACGTCCACGCGGAGGACGACTTCGACAATCTGCGGTTCGGCGTGGCGACGGCGCGGCGGGGATGGCTGCCGGCGGAGCAGTGCGTGAACACGTGGGACGCGGAGCGGTTGACGAAGTGGCTTGGGCGGAAGGGCCGCGGGTGAAAGCGGTTCAGGAGGGATGCGCGATGTTCATCGCTGCACCATCGCGTGCGCCAGTTGGCCCGCGAGCTGCGCGTTGGATTCGACGAGCGCGATGTTGGCACGGAGGGTTGCACCGCTCGAGACGCGGTGCAGCTCGGCGAGCAGCCGCGGTGTGACGTCGCGGCCGGAAACGTCGCTCGTCGCCGCGCGGGCGTCAGCGAGCCAGCGGCGCCAGTCGTCGAGCGCAAGCTCGTGCTCGGCCGGAATGGGGTTGCAGATCACGATGCCGCGACGGGAGCGGGCGAGCTCGCGCCGAACGTAGGCGGCGAGCGAGGGGATGTCATCGAAGCGTGCGTCGACGGGGGCGACGTCGGCGTCGGCGCGGCGGAGGTAGAAGGCGGGGAAGTCGTCGGTCCGGTAGCCGATGACCGGCACGCCGAGGGTCTCGAGCATCTCGCGCGTGCCGGCGACATCGAGGATGGACTTCACACCCGAGGCGATGACGGCGACCGGGAAGCGCGTGAAGGCGTGGAGGTCTGCGGACACGTCGAGCGCGGGTGCGCCGGGGGGCGCAACGTGCGCACCGCCGATGCCGCCGGTGGCGAAGACGCCGACGCCCGCGCCGGCGGCGAGCTCCATGGTGGTGCTAACGGTGGTCGCTCCGTGCTCGCCGCGGGCAAGCGCAACGCCGAGGTTGGCTGTGTTGAGCTTGCGGACGCTCGGCGCGGCGAGGAGCTCGTCGAGCTGGTGATCATTCAGGCCGACGGCTGGGCGGCCGCGAACAACGCCGGCGAGGAGCGGGACCGCGCCCTGGTTCCGGACGATCGTCGCCAGGCGCAGCGCGAGCGGCCGGGCTTCATCGCGCGGCACGCCGTGCAGGAGGAGCGTGGTCTCGAGCGCGACGCGGGCAAGCGGGTGGACTGCGGGCGGTGTCGGCTGATTGGTCATGTTGCAAATGGTTACGCAGCCGGACGCACGGGGAAGCGGCGAGCACAGCGGGTGTTCATGCAGTGTTTGTAGGAGGTTCGTACGGGTTCACAGGGGAGTACTTGGTTCATAGGATCAACGTGTTGGCATTTGGGAGGGTGGGCGTGGTGGGGGGCGGGGTGCCCGTTTCTGGAGGCCTGCCATGCCGGCCGCGTTGGGCTTGCCGTTGAACCTGAAGAACTGGCTCGCCGAGAACCGGCGGGCGCTCAAGCCGCCGTTCGTGGATGGGCGGCTGGTGGAGAACGCATCGGACTTTGTGGTGTCGATGGCGAGCGGACCGTCCCGCCGCAAGGACTACCACGTGAGCCCGCACGAGGAACTGTTCCTGCAGCTCGAGGGCGAGCTGGCGCTGTGGGTGCGGGACGATGACGGCGCGGTGCACGAGGTGACGGTCGGCGCGGGCGATCTCTTTGCGCTCCCCGCGAACGTCCCGCACTCTCCGCAGCGTCCGGAGGGCTCGGTCGGCGTGGTGATTGAGCGCCGGCGTCGCAAGGCCGAGGACGACACGCTCCGGTTCTATTGCGATCGGTGCAACTGCACGGTGTACGAAGAGGGGTTCTCGCTCGACGAGGTGCACGAGCAGGTGGCGGACATCCTCGAGCGCTTCTGGGATGACGCGACGCTGCGGACCTGCCGCAAGTGCGGGACGGTCGTGCAGCCTCCGGGCCACGGCGATCTGAGCGCGTCTTCGCGTCCGCCCGCGCTGCGAGTGGTGCGCGGGCAGGGCGCGCCGAAGACGAAGAACGTTGCGAAGCCCGCCGGCAAGTCGGCGGCGAAGCGCCCCGCGATGGCGCGGCGGTGACGGCCGGACGTTGCGGCGGACAAGCGACGGCAGTATCCTGAATGCGAGGGCGCGCCGGATCACTCGTTCCCGCCGCGTGCTCGGAAGGAGCGTTTGATGACCGCCGCACCGTTCCGACTCATGAAGCTCGACCTGCAGGAGTGGATCCGCAAGAACGAGAGGCACCTTAAGCCCCCGGTGAGCAACAAACAGTTCTTCACCGAGTCGGGCGACGTGATCATCTTCGTCTCGGGCGGGCCGAACACCCGGAACGACTTCCACGTGAACCCGACGGAGGAGCTGTTCTTCCAGCTCAAGGGCGACATCGCGGTGCGTGTGCGGCCGCTGGACGGATCGAAGCCGCACGACGTGATCGTGCGCGAGGGGGAGATGTTCCTGCTGCCGCGATGGGTGCCGCACCGGCCGCAGCGACCGGCGGGGACAATCGGCCTGATCGTCGAGTTCCCGCGGCCCAAGGGGCAGAACGACGGGTTGCAATGGTACTGCCCGGAGTGCGACCATTTGGTGTACGACGCGCGGTTCCGGTTGAAGCAGATCGACAAGGACCTCGCGGTGGTGATGAACAAGTTCTGGGGCGGGCCGGCGTCGCGCCGCACGTGCAAGAACTGCGGCTACGTGATCCAGCGCGCCGGAGCGATCGAGATCAAACAGGGCAAGGTCCGGGCCGCCCCGGGGCGGACGCCGGGCAAGAAGAAGGCCCGCGCGGCGGGGCGGACCTCGTCGCGGAAGTGACGCGTTCGGGAAGGAGGGGCGTATGAGACACGCGAGGTTGGTGCGGGTGACGGGTCTGGCGGCCGCGATGGCGATCGTTGTTTGTGTGGGCGCGTGCGACTCGAAGAACAAGCGTCATGATGCGGGAGCGGTCGACCAGGGGACGCGGTTCGATTCGGCGATCCTCGCTTTGAATGCGCTCAAGGGCGAGTGGCGGGTGGTCGAGCTCGGCGGGAAGAGGATCGACCGGATCATGCCCGACGGGGACGTGCGCCGACCGCCGGGGATGACCATCCGCGACGACCGCACGGTCGCCGGCTTCAGCGGGGTCAACCAGTTCGGCACGCAGATCGATGCGGACGAGCTGACGCGTGGGCACTTCAAGCTCGGGCCGATCGCGATGACGCGCATGGCCGGCCCGCCCGAGATGATGCGGATCGAGCACGAGTTCGCCGGCGCGCTCGAGGAACAGCGCCGCTACACGCTCCGCGGCGATGAACTGGTGCTGCTCACCGACGACACCGAGGCCCGCGTGCTGGTGCGGTTCCAGCGGCAGGCCGCTTCGGACGTGCCCAAGTGAACGCGGGCGACGCGATCGAGGTGCGTCCGAAGACCGAGGTGGACGACGCGTTCGTCCGCGCAGAGCTAGTGCGGCACTGGTGCAGCACGACGATCTGGTCGGTCGATCGCGAGTACGACGCGGCGAACCTGCCCGCGTTCATCGCGTGGGTCGGCGGGGAGCGGGTCGGGCACATCACGCTGGCGTTCGACCCTGGGGAGTGTGAGGTCGTAACACTGAGCGCGACGGTCGAGGGGCGGGGCGTCGCGACACGGCTGCTCGAGGCCGCGGCGACGGCGGCGAGGGATCGCGGCGCACGGCGGCTGCGGCTGACGACCTCCAACGACAATCTGCGGGCACTGGCGCTCTATCAGAAGCGCGGATGGCGGATCATCGCGGCGCACCCGGGGATGATCGACCGGTACCGCGAGCGCGTCCCGGCGATCCCGGTGACCGGATTGAACGGCATCCCGCTGCACGACGAGATCGAACTGGAGTTGCGGCTTGACGCGAATCAGGGTGTTAGACTCGCACCGTGAAGATCGACCTGCACACCCACATCCTGCCCGAGAAATGGCCCGACTGGACCAGGAAATCCGGGTACGCGGGCTGGATTGCGCTCGATCATCACGGCGGCGCGGGGGTGGGCTGCGCGCGGATGTGCCAGACGTGCAGCGTCGACGGCAGCAAACCGCCGCGGTTCTTCCGTGAGGTGCAGGCCAACTGCTGGGACCCGGCGGCGCGGCTGGCGGACATGGACCGTGCAGGCGTGACGATGCAGGTGCTGAGCACCGTGCCGGTGATGTTCTCGTACTGGGCGCGGCCGCGGGACGCGATGGACCTGGCTCGTCTGCTCAACGACCATATCGCCGGGATCGTGCGCGAGGCCCCGCGTGGGGAGCAGAGCCTGCGTCGGTTTGAGGGCCTCGGCACTGTGCCGATGCAGGATGTCGAGGGGGCGATCCGCGAACTGGAACGGTGCGTGACGCCGGTAGATCGCGGCGGGCAGGGGCTTCGCGGCGTGCAGATCGGGACGAACGTCAACGGCGTGAACCTCGGCGAGCCCGCGCTGCTGCCGTTCTTCGAGGCTGCGCAGCGGCTCGACGCCGCGATCTTCGTGCATCCGTGGGACATGCTCGGCGCGACGTTCTGCCAGGGCGGGCGGATGCCGACGGACGACGGCCCGCCGCCCGTGCCACCGAAAGCGCACCCGCGTTACGCGAAATACTGGATGGCGTGGCTGGTCGGGATGCCCGCGGAGACGGGCATGGCGGTGGCGTCGGTGCTGTTCTCGGGGCTTTTGGAGAAGCTGCCGCGATTGCGGATGTGCTTCGCCCACGGGGGCGGGAGCTTTCCCGGCACAATCGGTCGGCTGGAGCACGGCTTCGCCGCGCGGCCGGACCTGTGCGAGGTCGATACGAAGACCAATCCGCGCCAACACGTGATGCGGCTGACCGATCCGGAGCGTGGCCTGATGCGGCCGGCGAGCTTCTATGTCGACTCACTCGTGCACGACGCGGGCACGCTCGGCGTCATCACGGGGCTGCTCGGGGCCGAGCGGGTGGCGCTCGGGAGCGATTACCCGTTCCCGCTCGGTGAGGAACGCGCCGGCGAGTTGATCGAATCGATCCGTGGGATCCCGGATGTGATCCGGGAGCAGTTGCTGTGGAAGACCGCGGCGGAGTTTCTGCGGTTGTGACGCGGCGTAGCGGCTTTGGCAATGGGAGTTCAAAATGATCCAGCTTCTCGTGGCGTTGTTCATGCTCGGAGTGGGTGTGATTTCGCCCGCCCAAAGCCCAACGAACGAGTGTTTGCTTCAGCCGGTCACCCAGGCGGAGATAGACGGCTGGCTTCCGGAGCTCACTGCGTCATTGGAGAAGTCGACAGGGCGTTCCTTCGCGGCGCCGCCCCGAGTCAAAGTAGTCGCGATAGAAGGCCTTGCCGACGCTCTTCAGCCGGCCATTCTCGCGCGACGCAGACAAACCCTGCGAAACGTCGATGACATCGAGAATGTCCGTGAATCTATCCGACTGGCGAAGTCGCGTGCATCAAAGCGGTTCTCGCACTATGTTCGTCAGGACAGGACAATCTACATCGTTGCCGATGGCGCCGCCCGAGTGCCGGGTCTTGCATCCCTGAAAGCGGAAGAGCGTACTCCGGTATTCAAGCTCTGCGTCGTATACGAGATGGCCGCTGCTCTGCTTCATCAGGAAAAAGTGGAGTCGGAAGAGGACATCAAGCCAGAAGACTTCGAGCGCGCCGTGGCCGTTTCCGCCGTATCTACAGGCGCCATGCTCTTCATGACGAGGCGTGCATCGGCGGATCTTGGCATAGCGGCGGCAATGGAGCAGTTCGATCGTTACAGGAAGTTTGAACTGCCACAGGAGAGTGAGGCGAAGCCACTCCAAGACCTGTTCATCAAGGGCGAGGAGTTCATCAATCATCATTTCAAAGCCGGCGGAGCCGAGGGTGTCTGGGCGGTCCTTCATCATCTTCCGAGGACGGAGCGAGAGATCAGGCAGCCTGGCTGGAAACCGGCCGGCGGAGATCAGAAGCTGCCCGACTTCAAGCCCGCGGCCGATCGGGTGCAGGCGCTCTTTCAGGCGCCTTGGGACAGCTTTCAAGTTGAGGTGTCGGAGACTCTCATCGGGAGCTTCTTGACGGGGATGGAGCCCGAGGACAGCGAGGCCTTGCTGAAAAGTGGGGTGGGTGGCCGCCTGGTGATGGGTCGGTTGGATCAGCCACGCCAGATGCTGGCGTGCGCATTCGTGCATGTCGGTGACCGTACCAAGATCAAGAGCTATATTGATTCGATTCGAACGCGGACAGAAGCGAAGCTGACGCGAATGAAGTCTCTAGGAGGGACTTGTACAGATGTGACGGTTGAACAGCTTGGCGAGGTAGTCGGTGACCATTGCCTCCGCGTTCGATTTGATGCGGCTTTGGGGGGTCAGAAAGTTCAAGAAGAGACACTGGTTGTCGCTCGAGGTCAGACGATCATCGAGGTGAACGCCATTGCGCCTTCGGTCGATCGTCAGCAGGTGCTCGATGTGCTTCGTGCGGCGCTGAACGAAGAGCCCAAAGCCCCCGCAGGCGACAAAGAGGCGAAACCCGGAACGCCCTGATCCACTGCGGATCAGGCTCGCGCCAACAATGGCCCATGCCCGACGCGTTCCGATCTGACGAGGCCTTCGCCCACGAGCTTGACGAGCAGGACCCGCTCCGCGGGTTCCGCGCCGAGTTTCATCTCCCGCGCGCGGGCGATCTGCGGCGCGCAACCGCCACTGCTGCTGCGGCGAGCCCGCTCGCCGTTGCCGACGACCAGCCCGCGGTCTACCTCACCGGCAACTCGCTGGGTCTGCAGCCGCGGGCGACGTACGAGGCGCTGATCGGCGAGCTTGATGACTGGGCACGGCTCGGCGTCGAGGGGCACTTTCACGCGCGGCACCCGTGGTACCCGGCGCACGAAGAACTCCGCGGCCCGCTGTCGCGCCTCGTCGGCGCGAAGGAGACCGAGGTCGTCGCGATGAACTCGCTGACCACGAACCTCCACCTGCTCATGGTGTCGTTCTATCGCCCGACGCGCGAGCGGTACCGCATCATCATGGAGGACTCGGCGTTCCCGTCCGACTCCTATGCCATCCAGACGCAGGCGCAGTTCCACGCACGCGCGGTGGGGTTCGATCCGCGCGATGCCGTTGTCCGCCTCTCGGCGAGCGATGCTCGCACCGGCGTCTTCATGACCGACGAGATTCTTGAGGCGATCGGCCGGCATGCGGGCTCGGCGGCGTTGCTGCTCATGGGTGGTGTGAACTATCGAACCGGCCAGGTGTTCGACATGGCCCGCATCACCGCGCACGCGCGCTCCCGCGGCATCGTCGTCGGGTGGGACCTTGCCCACGCCGCGGGCAACATCCCGCTCTCGCTGCACGACTGGAACGCGGACTTCGCCGCGTGGTGCTCGTACAAGTATCTCAACTCCGGCCCGGGCTCGGTCGCCGGCGCGTTCGTGCACGAGCGGCACCTGGGCAACGCCGACCTGCCGCGGTTTGCCGGTTGGTGGGGCAATGACCCGTCCACACGCTTCAAGATGGGCCCGGAGTTCGTGCCCGTCGCGCGTGCCGACGCGTGGAGCCTCTCGAACCCGCCGATCCTCTCGCTCGCCGCGGTGCGTGCGTCCCTCGGCGTGTTCGACCGCGCGACGATCGGCGCGCTGCGCGAGAAATCGATCAAGCTCACCGGCTACCTCGAACGGCTGCTGTCGCTCCCGGCGTCGCCGGACAGGCCCGCGCCGGTCGAGGTTCTGACGCCGAAAGACCCCGCCGCCCGCGGTTGCCAGCTCTCGATCCGCGTCCCCGGTCGCGGCCGCGAGGTACTGGCGCAGTTGCTCGCCATGGGCATCGTGTGCGATTTCCGCGAGCCCGACGTCGTCCGCGCCGCGCCCGTGCCACTCTACAACTCCTACGTCGACGCTTGGCGATTCGCGGCCATCCTGCGCGAACTCGCCGCACAGTAGTCCCCCTTCACCGAGTTTTCGCCGCCGAACCGTCGTGGCTGATCCCGACACCACAGGAGCCCGAGCATGAGCTTCGACCTCTTCTTCTACACCGCTCCGGGCGCAGCAACACGTTTGACCAGCGCGGCGACCGGCGAGGCGGTCGCAGCCGTCCTCGGCAGGGACGCAACGCCGACACAGACCGCCAGCGGCACCGAGTGGGCCTGCACGGGCGCCGACACCGGCGTCACGTTCACACTCCGCCATCGCGATCCGGCGACGAGCGAGCTGCCCGCGGCGATCGTTTCCAGCGATTCCGCCGGCGCGCCCTTCAGCGGCTTCTCCGTCGAGGTCGCGTACGTCCGGCCAAAGTTCTTCGGGATCGAGGCCCTCGCCAGCGCGGGCGCGATCGCCGGCCGCCTCGGCCTGCTCATGCCCGACCCGCTCTCGCCGCCGAAGTCCGGCCAGCCGGTGAACGTGGTGAAGACCGAGCCCGCGGCGATGAACCAGATTATCGAGCATTGGATGGCCGGCAACCGATTTGCCATCGCCTCGACGCAGAAGCTCACCGGCAAGCGCCCGCCGTACCTCGAGTCCGAACGCTCGATGCACTGGTGGCGCTTCCAGCGCATGCGCCAATCGCTTCAGAAAGCGATGGGTCAAAACGCCATTGTTTCGCAGGCCCGCGTCATCCGCGTGGTCAGCACGGGCGAACTCGTGCTCATGGCCGACTGGGCCAACGGCTTCCCCGCCGTCTTCCCGCAGGTCGAGGTCTTCCTGATGATCGACGCCAAGAGCCTCGACGACCCCAACGCGAAGGTCGCGTGGACTCCTGCCGGCGAGGTCATCGATAAGCTCGGCGCGGCGTTCCGCCGGTTCGAGCAGCCGGGGTGCGATCTCATGGCCTGCGCCGGCATCCCGCCGAACAGCCCGCTCCGCGCCGCGTTCGACGCCCTGCCGCGATACCCCGTGCAGGGCATGATCGAGGACATCGGCCTCGCGTTCATCGACGAGCCGGAGCAGCCCGCCGCCACCGCCTGAAGAGGATTCTCGCCTTGGCCAAGCACGTTTTGATTGTCGGTGCAGGACTCGTCGGCTCGCTCGCCGCGGTGTACTTCGCCCGTCGCGGCTGGCACGTCAGCGTGTACGAGCGCCGCCCCGACCCGCGCGCCGCGGGCTATGTCGGCGGACGCTCGATCAACCTCGCGCTCTCGGCCCGCGGCCTGTGGGGCCTCGCGGGCGTCGACCTCGACCGCGCCGTCCTCGAACGCGACGCGATCCCCATGCCCGGGCGCATGATCCACCCCGCGCCCGATGCGCACGCCCCTGCGCCGCAGGGCACCGTCTTCCAGCCATATTCCAAGAACCCGACCGATGCGATCAACAGCGTCTCCCGCGGCGGGCTGAACCTCACGCTCCTGCACGCGGCCGCCGCCGCGCCGGGCGTCGAGCTCGTCTTCAACCGCCGCTGCATCGATGTCGACATCGACCGCTGCCGCGCGAGCTTCGTGGACGAGACCACCGCGGCCGCTGCGCCGACCGTCATAGAGGCGGACCTGATCTTCGGCGGCGACGGCGCGTTCTCCGCGGTCCGCGGCTCGATGCAGAAGACCGATCGCTTCGAGTACAGCCAGTCCTACCTCGCCCACGGGTACAAGGAACTGCACATCCCGCCCGCGTCAGACCTCGGCATCGCCGGTGTCGGCATCGGCCGGTGGGCGGGCGGCCAGTCGCAGCAAAGGGCGTCGGCCGCCTTCGCGCTCGAGCCGAACGCGCTGCACATCTGGCCGAGGGGCGGGTCGATGATGATCGCCCTGCCCAACCGCGACGGCTCGTTCACCTGCACGCTCTTCTGGCCGTTCACCGGCGAGCACTCGTTCGCAGCACTGGAGGGCGAGCTTGCCGCGCGCCGGCAGGGCGACCCGCACGCCGCGCCGACCGAAGCGGAACAGGCACGCGCTTTGGAGTTCTTCAAGCGTCAATACCCCGACGCCGTCCCGCTCATGCCGACGCTCGTGCGCGACTTCTTCACCAACCCGACGAGCTCGCTCGTCACCGTCCGCTGTGCGCCGTGGTTCCGAATGGCGCGCGACGGCAAGCGGGCCACCGTGCTCGCGGGCGACGCCGCCCACGCCATCGTGCCGTTCTACGGCCAAGGCATGAACGCCGGGTTCGAGGATGTGCGCGTGCTGGCCGAGTGCCTTGATCGCGGCCGCGGAGACCTCGCGAAGACGCTCGCCGAGTACCACGACCTCCGCAAGCCCAACGCCGACGCGATCGCCGACATGGCCATCGAGAACTTTGTCGAGATGCGCGACAAGGTTGGGTCGCCCGCGTTTCGCTACCGCAAGCGCGTCGAGCAGACGCTGCACGACGCCTTCCCCGAGCGCGTCGCGCCCCAGTACAACCTCGTCAGCTTCTCGACCGTTCCTTACGCCGAGGCACGCCGGCGCGGGCGCGAGCTCGACGCCGTCCTCGACCGCGTCATCGAATCCCTCGGCCCCGACTCCCCCGGGCGCCTCGGCGAGGAGGCGTGGAAGCGGGAGATCGCCGCTCTGGCCGAGCCACTGCCGGCCTGAACCACCGGAAAGGGAACCCCGCCGCTCCGGCCGTGGTACATTCCCCAGCGGAGCTTCCTCCGTCCTCTGGGCCACCCATGCGATTCCCCCGCCTGTTCGCGTTCTACCGCTCGTACCCGGAGTTCGACGGGTACACCGACGAGCAGTGCCGCAAGCTGGTCTTGCAGGCACGGCTCCGCCGCGGCGATGCGGCATGGGTCATGCCCCTGCTCGCGGCGTTGGGCCTGATGATCGCGTGGACGGTGGTGGGTGGGGGGGTGCTCGTGCTCGCGGCACACGCCGCGGGCCGGTCGCTGCCGACGCCCTCGTCGTTCATGACACCGATCCTCGTCTTCCAGGTGCCGGGCTTTATCGTCGCCTACGTCTGGGTGCGCCGCGTCATGCTCGCGCGCTCGATCCGGCGGATGGTCAACCGCGCGGTCTGCCCGTTCTGCGAGTTTTCGCTCCGCGGCCTGCCGGTGAAAGTGAACGCGGTCGTCTGTCCGGAGTGCGGGCAACGGGTCCAGCTCTCGGCACACGGCATCCGGAAAGAGGACCTCGACCTCGACGCGCCGGACCTGTTCGCGCCGCTCCCGCCGCCCGGCCGGACGCCGAGCAAGCCCGTGTCGCCGCTTGGAAGGGGGCGGTGATGCGTGTTACCTACTCCAGTCTACGGCGAGGTTTTCGCGAACTCGACGGACTGACCGCGCGACAGGCAGATGCGCTCATCGAGTCTGTACGCCGGGAGACTGGGAATCGGCTCACCCATGTTTCATTTGGTGCCGCGTTGGTGATTGCATGTATGTGCTTCTGCGTAATGTTCTTCCTCACCTTCAAGGCCGAACTGTTCGGTCTCCCGGAGGCTTCGGTGTGGCTCGCTGTGCTGCTCAGTATCTGCGTCGCTTCATTTCTTGGTCCGTTGGCGGGGTTTGTTGTGCGCGATCAGATGCTGAGGGTGGGGCTTCGCAAGCGCATCGATGAGGCTCGCTGTCGGAAGTGCGCGTACGAACTGATCGGTCTGCGAGCCGTGAATGACGTGCTCCATTGCCCCGAGTGCGGTACCGTCGTCACGCTTGCAGAGTGCTTGGGCTTGGAGTTGCGCTCGGCATCACTGGGGCGTCGAGAGGAGGACCCCGCCTGATGCGCATCCCCCTCTCCAAGATCTACCGCGCGTTTCCCGAGTTCGATCCATTCCCGGATGACGAGTGCGAACGGTACCTCCGCTACGCCTACCGCCGCGCGAGGCTGCGCATCGGCTGTATCCCCGTGCTGGTCTTCGCCGCAACGCTCGTGATGTGCGCGACGATCTTCATCCTCACCGTTGTCGCGCTCGGCCGCGCGGGCGTCAGGCCCAGCGAGCCCGGGGTCGTATTCCTCCTCGCGATCATCGGGATCGTCGCCGTTCCCTCGATGATCGCCCTCATCACACGCGACAGGATCCTCTTCCGCGTCCTGCACGACCGGATCAAGAACGCCCGCTGCCCCGGCTGCGAGTTCAGCCTGCTCGGACTTCCCATTGTCGCGGGCGCGGCACGCTGCCCCGAGTGCGGGTTCAACGTCGTTCTCCGCGAGCACAACCTCACCCCTGAGGACCTGCTCATCCGTCGCGTCGGCGAGACCGATGCCCCCGACAACGGTTACACCAAGTGCGCCACTTGCGGTTTCGACGTCCGCGGCGTGTCGATCACGAACGACGCTGTCCGCTGCCCCGATTGCGGCCATGTCCAGGTCCTGAACAAGCACGCCCTTCTGAACAGCGTCTATGGCAGCCGTACGCCCGATGGCTCCGTGAACGAACGCTCGCGCGTCACCGAGTGCCCGGGCTGCAAGCGCAGCCTGCTTGGCTATCCGATCTTCGAAAGCCAGGCACGCTGCATGGACTGCGGCTTCATCGCGAACGTCGAGCCGGGGCCGGACGACGAAGCGCCCGCCGAGTCGGCGAGCGAGGTGGGTTTGCGGATCAAGCGTCAGCGAAACACCAGTAACTCATCTACTCCGCGGCCACCAGGCTAAGCGCGCCGTCAGAAGCGGAACCTCTCCAGGTACCTCCTCTGTGCCCTCTGCGTCCACTCTGCGGCCTCTGTGTACTTGCCTTTATGTTCGCTTAAAGACATCGAACGCGCGATAGCTCCCCTCAAGAATCTTCTTCGAGTCGGCCTTCAGCCATTTCTCGAGGATCGATGCGTACACGCTCCGGAAGTCCGTGCCATACTTCAGGTCGCCCTGGTCGAGGTCCGTCAGCGACGGGTGCTTCCCGTGCACGCCGGGCTTGACCATCGGCCCGAAGAGGAACATCGGCGCAGCGGTGCCGTGGTCCGTCCCGCCGCTGGCGTTCTGCGCCACGCGCCGGCCGAACTCCGAGAAGCTCATCGTCAATACGCGCCCGTCGTTGCCCTGCTTCTTCAGGTCGTCGTAGAACGCTTTCAGGCTCGAGCTCAGCGTCTCCATGAGCTGCGCATGGCGTCCCTGCTCGCCGCCCTGGCCCGCGTGCGTGTCGAAGCCGCCGAGGTTCGCGTAGTACACGCGCGTCTTCAGCCCCGCGCGGATCATGCTCGAGATCATCTGGAGCTGGCGTGACAGCTCGTTGCCCGGGTACGGGGACAGCGGCCGCTGCGCCACCGCGCGCCGGATCTGCTCGCTGCTGATCTGCGCATCGAGCGCGGTCCGCATCAGGAACCCCGCGTTCGTGTCGCCCCGCACGCCGTCGACCACGCCGCGCCGGTTGATCTGGTCGTACGGCTCCGCCAGCGACTCGTGCACGTCCTGACCCAGCCAGCGGAACAGGTTCGGATCCTCGAAGCCGATCGCCCGCGACAGCCGTCCCTGCATCGCCAGCGGAGCCTCGCGGCCGATCGCGATCCCCGCCATCGGCTCGGGCTCGGGCTTCCCCCCCTCGCCCACGCCGCAGCACTCGGCGTCGAAGTACCGGCCCAGCCACCCGTCCCCCGTCGCCGACGTGTCGGCCGTGTGCCAGATGTCCATCGACTTGAAGTGCGAGCGGTTGGGGTTCGGATACCCCACGCCCTGCACGATCGCGCACAGCCCCTCGTCGTGCAGCTCCTTGATGCCCCGCATGTTCGGGTGCAGGCCGACGCCGTTCGCCTTCTCGAGCTTGAGCGCGTTGCTCTCACGGATGCCGATCGTCGGCCGCGCCTTGTAGTAGTTTGGATCGCCGAACGGCACAACGCTGTTCAGCCCGTCGTTCCCGCCGCCGAGCTGCACGACCACCAGGATGTGATCCGTCGGCACGCCCGGGATCTCCGACATGAACTCCCCCGGCATCGGCAGCCCGAACGCCGAGCGGTTGATGAACGCCGGCACCGTCACCGCGGCCGAGGTCAGCACCAGGCCCGTCGAGAGAAACTGCCGGCGTGTAAATGCAACTGGATCGCTCGACATAGTTCAGCCCTCATCAACCTCGGTCTCGTGCCCGTTATCTGATGCAGTCCACCTTTGCGTGCGTCTTGTGCGAGATGTCTCGTAC
>JAEYNG010000305.1 GCA_023412695.1 Planctomycetota bacterium
CTCGACGTCCATCGGCAACGCCGCGACGCTCCTCGACGCCGACCCCGCCATGGCCGGCATCGTCGCGCGCGACGGCCGCCGCGTCATCGGCTGGGCCAGCCGTCAGCAGGTCTTCGACGAGTCCGCGACCCCGCGTGTCGATGAGCCTGTCACCGAGATTCTCCGTCGCGGCACATACCAGCTTCCCCCTACCGCCACCATCGAGGAAGCGCTCGAACTCGCCTGCATCCTCGAGGAAGAGACCATCGCCGACCCGCTCGTCATCACCAGCGGCGCATCGGTCGTCGGCATCGTCCGCGTCCGCGACCTGCTCAAGGCCGCCGCGCACGAGGGCCGACTCGGACAGTCCTGGCGCGCACCGGTCACCGGCCTGCCCGCGCGCATCCGCGCCGATCAGCACCTCACCGAGATGATCCGCCGCGCCGCCGACCCGTCTTCCGCATCCCCCTACGACGCCGCGTTCGTCGACATCCGCTCCTTCTCCGACTACAACGCCGCCTTCGGCTACGAGCTGGGCGACCGGCTCATCCGCTCCCTCTCCGATCTCATCACCGCGACCGTCGTCGGGCCCGGCGGCGGCGTCTTCCTCGCCCACCTCGGCGAGGACCGCTTCCTCCTCACCGCGCCCTCAAACGTTCTCGAGCCGCGCTTGAAGCAGCTCAACATGTCCTTCGACCGCCAGAGCGACCAGCTCCCCGCCCGTGGCCTCGTCGGCGCGCCGACCGGCTTCGCACCCGGCATCCCCTGCCCGCGCATGACCCTCCGCGTTCTGCTCCTCCCCGACGTCTTCTCGCGTGTCGATCATCCGCGCGAGATCTACCGCATCGAGCAGCAGCTCCGCGGCGTATCCACCTCGCGCACCGCCTCGCCGGACGGCTCCTGCATCATCCGCGACTGGCGCAAGGACAACCCCGCACGCAGGCTCTCGGCCTGAAAGAGACTCACGGCGACGGCAGCCGCACGAGCCATTCCGGCGAGAGCTGGTCTGCCGCCCGCCGCGCCTCGGGGTGCACCGACCCGTCGTACCACCCGACGTTAAACATCTTTGCGCCGCGCCCCGAGTGGAACGCGCCAACCCGCAGCTCCACGTGCGTCGGCTGACGGAAGTCGATCACGCTCGCCGTCCGCGTCGGCGGCGGCACATCCGGATCGCTCGGCGGCGCATCGATCGCCGAATCGATCACCATCGGCGTCATCGCCGGGAACTGGATCCGGTCGGGCACCACGTGCGCACGCTGATTGTCCGCCGGGTTGTCGAAGTTGCGGAAATCCCCCGGCAGCCCCGCCTGCCCCGTGACATTCATCGCGTACGTCCGCGTCATCTGCTCGGGGTACGCCTTGTCAACCAGCGGGCACACCAGCACCGACGCGTTCGTGTACAGCTCCCCGGAGGTCGTGCCCTGCCGCCCGCCATCAGACTGCACCAGCAGCGCCCAGTTCGGCAGCTCGGCGTACGGCTGGCCCAGCGCGGGCCCCACGCCGCGATAGTTGTCCGCGTACATCTGGCAGATCAGAAAAATCTGCCGCTGGTTCGCGCTGCACACCGATCCGCGTGCCGCGTCGCGCGCCCCGGCCAGCGCAGGCAGCAGCAGCCCGATCAGCACGGCGATCACCGCGATCACCACCAGCAGCTCTATGAGCGTGAACCCTCCCGCCCGCAGATTGCAGGAACACCCGGGCCGACTCCAAGCTGACAGCGTCGTAGGCTTCATCCGTGCGTTGGGCGGTGCATCCACCCCTCCGCCCTGATGGTATTCGCCTCCCGCCCCCGCACGAGGTCCACCAACAATGCTCAAGAGCCTCGCCCCATTCACGCTTGTCCTGCTCGCCGCGGCCACGCTCTTCGCGCAGCCGACGCAACCCGCCCAGAAGCAATACTGGATGGGCGAGATGGCGACCAACTCGCCCGCAAACCCCACCCTCCCGTTCATGGTCACTCTCTGGCAAGAGGGCAGCGCGTGGCGCGGCACGCTCGACATCCCTCCCGCCGTCGGCATCGGCGGCACCTGGGCCACACCCTTCCTCAACGCCGATGTCACGCCCGGCCGCATCGAGCTGCTCCAGCCCGGACCGACACCCGAGGCCGCGCCCAACACCTTCTCTTTCACGCGAACACCTGAAGGAGCCGACACCGCTCGGGGCCGCATCCTCATCGCCGGCTCCGCACAGATCAATGCCTGGATGTGGATGGTGGACGAGACCGACGCCCGCGACTTCATGCCGCGCAGGCCGCAGACCGCCGACCTCTTCCAGGGCCTTGAGCAGCGTGACGTGATGGTCCCCAACACGCGCGACGGCCAGACCGTCAACCTCAAGGGCGTGCTCACGCTCCCCCGCGGCGATGGCCCGTACCCCGCGGTCGTCCTCGTCAACGCCCTCGACGTCTTCAACGCCGACCACACCTCGATGGGCCACCGGCCATACGCGCTCCTCGCCGACCGCCTCGCCCGCGCAGGCATCGCGACACTCCGCACCGAGGACCGCCAGCTGCCCCGGGTCGGCCTCGCGGCGCAGATTCAGGTCATGGTCGAGCAGCTCGGCGCCGAGGCCGCCGAGCGCACGCGCTGGCTCGCCGCGCACAAGCTCATCGACCCCGCGCGCATCGGCC
>JAEYNG010000431.1 GCA_023412695.1 Planctomycetota bacterium
ACATGACCGAGCTCCTCCACGGCCCGACCGAGCGCGACCACGCCGAGGCCGCGGCACGCGCGCTCTTCACCGGCGATATCTCCAGCCTCCCCCTCGCCACGCTCGAAGAGGTCCTCTCCGCCGCGCCCGCGACCGATCACCCGCGGTCGCACCTCGACGGCGACGGCCTCGCGCTGGTCGATCTGCTGGCGCAAACGTCCCTCGCCAAGAGCAAGGGCGAGGCGCGCACGCTGCTCGGGCAGAACTCGATCAGCGTGAACGGCCAGAAGGCCGCCGCCGATGCGCGAGTAAACATTGGCAGCCTGCTCCACGGGCGCATCATCGCGCTCCGCCGCGGCAACAAGGCCTGGCACATCACGCGCTGGGCCTGAGCCTCACCGACCCTTGACCATCCGCAGGATGGTGTCCGGCAGCTCGGCTTCGCCTGTCCGCGCGCTCAGCAGCGCGGCCCCGGCGGTTGCGAGCACCGCCGCTGTGTCCGTCGGCGCGGGTGCCGGCACGCGCGGGTCGAGCAACCGCGACAGCGCATCCGCTACCGCCTCGACCAGCGCCTCGTCCGTGCGGCCCTCGGTTCGTGCTTCGCGCATCGAGCGCGACACGTCCACCGTCGTGCCGTCGGCATTCAGCCAGACAAATCCGCCTGTGCCGGTCCCCATCCCGTCCGGCGCGTCGTCGCTGACCCAGAGCCGCCCGCCGTCGCCGATGAGCGTCACCGCGCGGCTCCAGCGCGAAGCGCAGTCCGACACCGCGACCGCCGCCGTTCGTCCGTCCGCGAAGCGCAGGTTCGCAGTCAAGTCGCCGCTCAGCCCGCGCAGGGTCTCGTCTGTTGTTGGGTGCACCGGCCGGCCGCGGACCGGCCAGACGTACGTCGCGTGCACCTGCTCGGGCGTGCCGAGCAGCGAAACGATCGTATCGAGGGCATCAAACAGCCGAGCACCGAGCGAGCCCTGCCCCCGTGTGCACCAGCCGCGGAACATCACCGTCCGCACGTGTCCGAAGTGCTCCAGCACATCCGCAGCCTCACGCGTCGCGCGGCTGTGGCGCAGCAGCGGCAGCGTCCGTGCCCAGCCGCCCCCGGCGTCGTTTGCGCCGCGGACGCGTGCCGCCGCCTCGCGCGGCTCTTCGGCGCGCAGCGGCGAGCCCTGCCCGAGCACCACGCCCGCCCCTGCCGGCGCGGCCACTACCTCCGCCTCTGCCTCGGCCTCGCTCGCCGCCAGCGCATCGATCGTCACGCCGAGCTGCAGCGCCGAGCACGGCATCGGCTCGATCGTCGCCACCCGCACGCCACGGCCGCGACAGGCGGCGAGTGCCGACGCGTCCTCACGATCCATTGTGCCCTGCCGCTGCCCTCCGGCGAAGTCGCCGGGCGACGCGATGAGCACCACATCCGCCTGGGCCGAGTGCAGCATCGCGCGGAGGTCATCGAACGCCGGCGCGGCATCCCGATCGCCGCACAGCCCGGCGACGACCTCCGGCCCGCGGCCAGACTCCGGGCTCCCGGCGCCGACCGTCTTCAGGCCGGCACGGGTCGCCGCGACGGAGAGCCATGAAGCCTGGGCCGGGTCGGCCCAGATGAGCGCGGTGCGATGTGCGGTTTCGCCTGCCACGGGTGGAGTGTACACGCCGGCGGCGTCTTGCCGTCAGGGGGGTGCGGGGTTCAAAAGGAACCAAGGCCCGGGCGGAGGCCCGAGCCTTGGATGGTTTCGGAATCAGCAATCGGTTCAGTTGTTGCGAGCGGTGCTCAGCCACGTCGGGCGCGGCTCCTTGGCGTCGAGCGGCTCGACGCTGACCTTGCGGCCCTGGAAGACCACCTTCCCGCTGATGAGCGAGAAAAGGGTGTCGTCGCGGCCCCGCTGCACCATGAACCCCGGCTCGAACGGCGTGCCGCGCTGGCGGACGATGATCGAGCCCGGCTGGGCGACTTCACCACCGTACAGCTTGATGCCGAGATACTTGGGGTTGGAGTCACGACCGTTCCGGGTCGAGCCCTGTCCCTTTTTGTGTGCCATGACGGATGTCCTCTGCAAAGGCCCTTCGCGCTCGCCGCGATGGGCCGACATGATAGCCCCGGCCGTTCCAGCCTTCCAGTGCGTTCAGCGGCCTGAAACTGCTTGCGAACCCGTGGTTATCGCATGATCCAGGACTTTTCCCGCAGGGGGATCTCCGCCGACCGTTCCCCGACCAGGTCGCCCGGGGTATCAAAGTCCAGCCGGAGGGTCTTGCGGAGCACGAACCGGTGGTCGGATTTCGGGGCCTCGACCGTGGCGGTCTCCCCGCTGAAGCCCGCGGCGTAGATCGTCAGGCGCTCGGGGTTCGTGTCCGTTACCGGCCAGATCACCACCCCGTCCTTGCCGTTCTCCCGGCCCTGCAACAAGGTCCCGATAATCTCGATCTGGTCCTCGGCGAAGGAGTTCTGCAGCGACGCGACAATCGTCTCGGTCACGGATTGCGGCACGTCGCGACCGGATCGGAAGATTTCCCCCTCGCCGTTGGCCAGCTCGAAGGCCGGGGCGAACAGGAGGTCCTGCCCGCTGTTGTTGACAACGGTGTAGTCCAGGTACAGGAACATCCGCTTGCCGACATTGGGCACTTCGACGGTCGCCAGCCGCAGCGTTCCGGGTTGAACATCAAGCTGCCACCGCCGGGGGACGGGGTCGGGCTCGGGCGCCAGGCCCACTAGTGCCGCTCCGCTGACCAGCGTCAGCAAACCGGCGGCGATCCTGAAAAACCGGTTCGGCCTCGGGCGCTGGGAGGAGTGGGGGGTACGATGAGCCGTAGGGGCGTTCGCGGACATGGCAGAAATCTCCTGATCGCGGTTCGGAGCGGTGCCCGAAGGTTTGGAGTGTACAGACCGGGTACGCGGCAGGAAAGCCGGGGTTCCTTCGGATGACCACCTTCGTCGGCGACATTGACCCTGGATCTGCCGGAAAGCGACCCGGCCCGCACGGCTCCCGGTCGCCCGTGGCGGTGCTGATCCCGCCGGAACTGCGGCTGGCCGCGTGCGCACGGCTCGTCGCCGACCACGCCCCGGAGCCGCAGCTTGCCGCCCGCCGGTTCATCGAGACGGCGGCCGATTTGGGGATCGACCTGTCGCTGATGTGGGGGACGCTGGACGCCTCGGGCACGACGGTCCGGCAGGTTTGTCTTGCGGTCGTCGGCGCGGGGCGGACCGCGATGATGTTCCTCTCGGGCGACACCAAGCGCAAGGTCTCGGCCGGCAAGGCAGCAGAGGAGGCCGCGGCCGAGCGTGTCGCCATTGTCGAGGCGGCCTGCCGCACGCTCGCCGAACCGATCAAGGGGAAGACCCGGCAGGGCGTTCGCCTTGCGCAGGCGCTTCTGGAAGCGCACGAGACACCGGTGCTCGACGCGCTCCGCCGCGCGGGCTTCCGCCAGCTCGGCGACCTGGCGTACATGCGGCGTGATCCGGGCCCGTTGACGTCGGTCCAGCGGGCGCGCGCGCTGCCAGCGGGGTTCCGCATGGCGTCGGTCGCGGAGCTGACGATGGCGGGGATGTCCTCGGCGGATATCGATCGGCTGCTCTTGGAGATCCTTGAGGCGTCGTATATCGATACGAGGGATTGCCCTGAGCTCTGCGGGCTGCGCGAGGCGGGCGATGTTCTCGAGTCGCACAAGGCGGTCGGGCGATATGATCCCGCGTTGTGGTGGATCCTGTACGAGGGGCAATCGCCGGTAGGGTGTGCACTCTTCTCGGTGTCGCCGGAGCACGACTCACTGGAACTGGTGTACCTCGGGCTTGCCCCGATTGCGCGCGGACGCAGCGTCGGCACGGCGTTCCTCGACGCCGCGCTAGTGAAACTCGGCGAGTCCATCCTCATGAGCGGTGGCGTGACGTGTGCGGTGGACACCCGGAACACGGCGGCTCTTCGCCTCTATCAGCGCGCCGGGTTCAAGCGCTTCGGCATCCGCATCCCGATGATTCGGTCGCTCGCGTCGAAGTGATGCGCAGGCCTGAAATTCCAGTGCGGAATCGTGTTTTCCACAGGCTTCTCCACGTGCTATTCGCATTCGCGCGAGTGATCGTGGAGAAACTTTTTTCCGACGCGCAAGTCTCGGGATTTTCAGCCCTCGCGGCGCGTCGGGGCGTTGCGGAAGCGCACACTCGCTTGAGGGCGCGGAGGCCAGTCGATACGCTGACTCCGTCGGCCAGGGAATCGGCCGAACGTTCCTCGTCACGATGATGACCTTTGTCTCTGCCCGCACCGCCCAGTACATAAGGGGTCGGCCGGGGGTTGGACCGTCCGCGGTGATCCCGCGGCGAGGTCGTCGTCTGCATGCTCCGCGCCGCCCGCATGTCGGGCTGCACGCCGTGCCCGAGTGATTGCGTGGGAAGGACTCCATCTCAGCTTGCCACCACGGCGTGGTGACCATGAACCCGTGCGGCCCCGCGGCGCACCGGTCCAACGACCCAAAGGGGTGTGACCTGTGGAGACACGTCACGCTTCACACGCAATGCACGAACTGAGAGAAGACACGTGGCTGCAGGACCGACACAACGACGACACCGGGCAACGCCGGACCATCGCCGGCGAATGGGCGGTTCCGCCCGGCGGGGCGTCACCGCGGATCGCCGGCACGGCCGCCGAACCGTTGAGCATCGAGCAGCGGCTGGCGCGGATCATCGGCCAGGCGAGCTTTGAGCGGTACTTCGGGCGCGTCCGCATCACGACCGAGGGCGGGCGTGTTGAGGTCCATGCGCCCAGCCGTGCGGCCGCGGATGTGTTGCGACGTCGATTCGGCGTCGCGCTGCGTCAGGCCGCGGCGGACGGCGGCGCCGCCGGCGCGGTCGCGGAGATCGTCTTCCTGGGTGATGACGATGCTCCGGTGAAGGTTGCTGCTCTGGTTGCGCCGGTTGTCGCCTCGGTCGCGACGCCCGCGGTCTGCG
>JAEYNG010000461.1 GCA_023412695.1 Planctomycetota bacterium
GTATTACCCCACCGTCACACTCAACCTCGACTACTTCCTGACGCGGCAGTCCGTGCCGACGGACCGGGACTGGAGCGGGCTGTTGACGCTCAACCTGCCCCTATTCTCGGCGGGGCAGATCGATGCGGATGTTCGCTCGGCGTGGTCGTTCTTCCGGCAGGACCTGCTGCGGCTGAGCCTGACGCGCCGGCAGGTCGAGAGCGATGTGCGTATCGCATTCGAGGACCTGCGGTCGGCCCAACTCCGCATGCGGGAGCTCGATCGGCAGGTGCGCGCGGCGGAAGAGTCGCTGCGGCAGGCGGAGGCGTCGTACGCCGCGGGACTCGGGACGAACCTCGAGCGGATCACGGCGCAGGATCAGTTGCTCGGCGCGCAGCTTGCGCTGGCCCGGGAGCGGTACACGTTGAAGATCGCCTACCTTGCATTGCACCGTGCGACCGGGACGCTGACCGGTCAGACGGTGCCGGACCTGCCCGCCATGCCCCCGGCGCGATACGCGGGCGAGGAGCTCCCCGACTCGCCGTTCATCAACGCGCCGGGGCTTCCGGTGCGGGGCGATGCGCCGTCGCCGACGTCCGACCGCACCCCAGGGACGGGAGCCTGACCCATGCAACGACTCGCGGAAGTCTGCATCCGGCGTCCGGTGTTCGCGGCGATGCTCATCCTCGCGATGGTGGTCGTGGGCGCGACGGCGTACACCAAGCTCGGCGTCGATCGCCTCCCCTCGGTCGATCTGCCGACGGTCAATGTCCGCACCACGCTGCCCGGCGCATCACCCGAGGAGGTCGAGACCGAGGTCTCGCAGATCATCGAGGAGGCGGTGAACACCGTCGAGGGGATCGAGGAGCTGCGGTCGATCTCCGGGCAGGGCAGTTCGATCGTGCTGGTGACTTTCCGGCTCGACCGCGACATCGAGGCGGCGGCGCAGGACGTCCGCGACCGCGTGGCGACCGCGCTGCGACGGCTCCCCGAGGACGCCGAGCCGCCGATCGTCTCGAAGTTCGACAACGACTCGTCCCCCGTGCTGCGGATCGCCCTCTCGGGCGAGCTGACGGTCCGCGAGCTGACCGAGATCGCCGACAAGGTCGCGCGGCCGCAGCTCGAACGCTCCGTCGGCGTGGGGGAAGTCGCGATCGTCGGCGGGCTCGAACGCACGGTCAACGTGTGGGTCGATGCCGACCGTCTCGCGGCGTACGGCATCCCGATCACCGCGGTGCGTGAGGCGATCGCGCGGCAGAACTCCGATGTTCCCGGCGGCAACCTCACCGGCGAGTCGAGCGAGCAGGTGCTCCGGACGCTCGGGCGGCTCAACGAGCCCGCGGCGTTCAACGACATCATCATCGCGGTGGTGAACGGCGCGCCGGTGCGTATCCGCGACATCGGCCGGGCCGAGGACGGGACGAAGGAGCAGCGGTCGGTCTCGCGGCTGAACGGGAACCCGGCGGTCTCGCTGGAGGTCCGGCGGCAGTCGGGGGCGAACACCGTCGAGGTGATCGAGGGGGTGAAGTCCCAGCTCGAGAACGTGCGGGCCCAGCTCCCCGCGGGCGTGAACCTCGAGGTCATCCGGGATCAGTCCATTTATATCTACGCCGCGCTGCACGAGATCAACGTGCACCTGGTGCTCGGCTCGATCCTCGCGTGCCTGGTGGTGCTCGCGTTCATGCGGAGCTGGCGGTCGACCGTCATCGCGGGGATCGCGATCCCGGCGTCGGTCATCTCGACGTTCGCCGTGATGTGGGCGCTCGACTTCACGCTCAACAGCGTGACGATGCTCGCGCTGGTGCTGATGGTCGGCATCGTCATCGACGACGCGATCGTGGTGCTCGAGAACATCTTCCGTATGGTCGAGGAGAAGGGCCTGCCGCCGCTCGAGGCCGCCAGACGCGGCACGGCGGAGATCGGCCTGGCCGTCCTCGCAACCACCCTCTCGCTGGTCGTGATCTTCGTGCCCGTCTCGTTCATGTCGTCGATCTCCGGTCGGTTCCTCTACCAGTTCGGCATCACCGCCGCGGTCGCGGTGCTCATCAGCCTGCTCGTCTCGTTCACGCTCACGCCCATGCTCTCGGCCCGCGCGCTGCGGGCCATCGCCGGGCACGGCCATGGCCATGCGCACGGCGCGGCGTCCCGGGGCGGGTTCTACGCGTGGATCGACGCGGCCTACACGTGGATGCTGCGCATCGCGATGCGCTTCCGCTACGTCGCCGCCGTCCTCGGCATCGGCGTCATGCTGTCTGCGGTGCCGCTCTACGGCCTGCTGCAGCAGGACTACCTGCCCGGCAACGTGGACGAGGCGGAGTTTGAGATCAATGTCAACGGGCCGGAGGGCGTCAGCTTCGCGGCGATGAACGACGCGATGCGCGCGGTCGAGGAGCGCGTCCGCGCACACCCGGCGGTCCGCACCACGCTCACTTCCGTTGGCGGCTCCTTCCTCGGACAGGTGACCCGCGGCGAGATCTATGTCCGCATCGCGCCGCACGAGGAGCGTGTGTTCTCCTTCTCGCGTCTCTGGAAGGAGACGCTCAACGGCCAGCCGCTCGCGGCGTTCAGGGGCAACTACTCCCAGCGCGACGTCATGCAGGAACTCCGCCGCTCGCTCCGCGGCCTGCCGGACCTTCGCGTGTCGGTCCGCAACTTCCCGTCCTTCAACGTCGGCGGCGGCAACTTCGACATCGACCTTGCCCTCCGCGGCCCGGAGCTCGAGCGGCTCGCCGAGTACACCGAGGAGCTCCGCCGGCGCGGGCTCGAACTCGGCGGCCTGCCGGACCTCGACACCACGCTCAAGCTCAACACGCCCGAGCTGCGCGTGCAGATCGACCGCGACCGGGCCGCGGACCTCGGCGTGACGCCGCAGGACATCGGGACTGCGCTCCGCATCCTTGTCGGCGGCGATGAGGAGGTCACACGCTTCCGCGACCCCGCGACGAGCGAGGACTACGACGTGCAGCTCCGGCTGATGGAGTCGTTCCGCTCGGACGAGGCCACACTGCCGCGACTGCTGGTCCCGGCGAGCGGCCGGCCGGGGCAGGTCGTCGAGCTGCGGAGCATCGCGTCGCTCGCCCCGGCGACGACCGCGGCGAGAATCGACCGGCTTGACCGTCAACGCGCCGCCAACGTCCGCGGCTCGGTCGGCCCCGGCTTTGCGCTCTCCGACCGCCTCGAGGCGATGCGCGCCGAAATCGACAAGATGAACCTGCCCCCGGCCTACACCGTCCGAACGATGGGGCGCGGCCGCGAGCTTGAGCGCACGTTCGTCGAGTTCCTGTTCGCGTTCGGCTTGTCGATCGTGTTCATGTACATGATCCTGGCGTCCAACTACGAGAGCCTGATCCACCCGGTGACGATCCTGCTCTCGCTGCCGCTGGCGATCCCCTTCGCGTTCCTCTCGCTCTATCTCGCCGGGCAATCGATCAACCTGTACTCCGCGCTGGGCATCCTCGTGCTCTTCGGCGTGGTGAAGAAGAACGCGATCCTGCAGATCGATCACATGAACCAGTTGCGGAAGGCGGGGATGCCGCGGGAGCAGGCGATCATCCAGGGCAACCGCGACCGGCTGCGGCCGATTTTGATGACCACCCTCGCGCTAGTAGGCGGCATGCTGCCGCTGGCGCTGGGCACCGGCCCCGGCGCAGAGGAACGCCGCGCCGTGGCGGTGGTCGTCATCGGCGGACAGTCGCTCTCGCTCCTGCTGACGCTGCTCTACACGCCCGTGGCGTACTCGATCTTCGACGACATCGGCGCATGGTTCGGGCGGCGCTTCGGCCGCACGCCGGAGACGGGCGGGGGCGCACCGGGGGCTGCGGTCCCGGCCGATCCGTCCTGAGACGCCGACCGACGCCGCCGGCAGCGCGGGCGGTGAACAATGCGGGCATGATCAACCGACTGCTCGTGCCGGCCGCGATGATGCTGCTCCTTGTGCTCTCGCCGGTGTTGGCGAACCCCGATCCCACTGCGGCGGCCACGCGCAGCGCGGTTGAAGCGACATTGAGGTCAATGGAGGCCGCGGTGCTCACAGGCGACGCCGACGCTTACCTGCGGCACGTTTGCGGAGATGACTCGGTCTTTCTGCAGGAGCAGCGGATGTGGGCGGAGGACCTCAAGCGTCACAAGCCCGACCGCTTCACACTGAGAATCATCGACCCCGCGGAACGCGCGGCGAACGAGGCCGCGTCGAAAGGCGAGGCGCAGGATGCCTCGAAAGCACCCCAGCCCGCGGACGCGGATGCGGACTTCCCGAGCGAGTTCGGTCCGGACCGCGCGGTCTTCGAGCTGGAGATGAGCTGGGAGATCACCGTCCCGCTTGCCGACGGCGAAGAAGGCGAGCCCGACCACCTCGATCGGACCGTGAGCTACCCGGTCGTCTTCGAGCGAAAGGACGATCAATGGCTGTTCCGCGGCGAGCGGTGGATCGAGGTCCGCGCGGCGGAGAACGCGGACAATGAGGAAGACGACGACGCGGGCGAGGGTAACGAACCGGCAAAGGCCGGCGCGGCGAGCACGCGCATGAACGTCGTCCTTTGCTTCCCGGGCTTCGAGGAGGTCGCCCAGCGCATCGCCGAGGTGCTGCCCGCGGTCCGCGCGCACGTGGACGAGGGCTTCGAGCAGGAAGTCCCGCACGCGCAGGTCGTGAAAATCTATCCGACGATGCGGCACCTGCAGGCGTCGATCTATCTCTCGTACGTTGACGGCCTCGGCGGCTGGAACGAGCCGAAGGAGTCGATCAAGGTGCTCGTGCGGCCGAACACGCAGCGCGGTTCGCTGCGGACGCTGCTCGCCCACGAGTACGGGCACGTCGCGACGTTCGAGCTCGGCCCGAAGGCGACGGATACCCCGTGGTGGGCGCTCGAGGGCGTCGCGGAGCTCTGCGCCGAGGCGTTCCGCCGCAACGGCAACCGCGGCGTCGTCGAACGCGTCCGTGTGTGGCACAAGGACGACAAGCTCGCGGACTTCGCATCGATCACGGACTTCCGCAACACGCCGCGACAGTTCATGGGCCACGTCTACACCCAGGGTCACCACATGGTCGGCTACATCTCCGACCGGTTCGGACGGACGAAGCGGAACAACTGGTTCCGGGCGATGGCCAACGGAGCGAGCATCGACCAGGCGACCAAGGACGTGCTCGGCCTGACAGGCGGGTTTACCCAGCTCGACGAAGAGTGGCGGGCGGAGTTGGGGAAGCCTGAGGTGGAAGCGCAGGCGAACTGACTGCATTTTGTTCGGGTAGCACCCTAACGCTGGATCTTGCGTCAATATACTGTATGATTTAACCGACAGCTAGGTGCCGAATGAGCCGAATGAACAGCACGCTTGTCGAGACGGCATTGACCGCCCTTGGTCAGGAACTCGGTGACGGAACGTCGATCGAAGTGCTGCTCGTCGGCGGTGCGGCCGGGATGTTGACCGGCGTCTTTCCGCCGACCAGAACAACACTGGACTGCGACGTCATGCTGTACACGCCGCGGGCGGCGGCGATGGCGGTCGAGATCGCGGCGGAGACCGTAGCGGGACGGCTGGGACTTCCAGTCAAGTGGTTCAACGGCGATGTCCAGATGCGGCTGGATGCCTTGCCCGACGGATGGGAGCGTCGGAAGCTGCTTGTGGGCGAATATGGACGATTGCGCGTGATGAGCATCAGCCGTAAAGACCTGATCGCGATGAAGGTCCTTGCGGGCCGGGCTCAGGACATCGAGGATCTTCGATCTATGCGGGTACGGGCGGACGAACGAGCGTTTGTGCGGACGTACCTTGCAACCCTGCCCGCCAAGGGAACGACGGCCGCGGAGATCGCCGACGCCGGGGCACTGCTCGACGGCATGGAAACGGACGAATGAACAGCCGACTCGACAACCTGATCGCCGAGTGGTCCGCCATTGGCGCGGCGTTCGCGATCACGCCGGACACGGGCGGCAGAACGCCGGATATCGAGCGCATGCTGCTCGAGACCGCGCGACTCGCCCCGCGGATGGCCCGGCTGTTCATCATGGCCGCGACTTGGCTGCATGAGTATGGGGACCTGATCGCCAAGCACCGACTCCGGCGATTGATCGCCGACGAGCTCGAGCCCGCGCACCGACCGACGCTGGGCCTGCTGCTCGACATCGCACAGGGTGGCACGCACCCGCCGGAGTTCGCCTCAGTGATCCGCACGCTGCCGAAGATGAACCCGCCGCGCCCGCTGTTCGAGGCGGAACGAGCGACTGCGGCCCTCGCGGCGCGGGCCGAACGACGAGCCTCCGCGACCTCGCGCCAGTGGGGTTTGTGGTGCGAAGATTTCGAGTTCAAGACCGATGCGCTGCGTCCCGCCGGATGGATCATGGCACACCACCCGGGGCTGATCACACGTGCCGACTTCCGCGGCGATCTGCGCGCGTCCGTGCTTGCCGCCCTGACACACGACCCCGGCGCGGGACACAGCGAAGTCTCGCTCGCGGCTAGTGCGGGCGGCTCGCGCGCACAGGTACGCAGCGCGCTGCGAAATCTTGAACTCACCGGGCGCGTGCATGCATGGCGAGCCGATGGCGCCAACCGGCGGGAGATTGCGCTTGCCTTTACAGCACCGTCCCCGTCAGGATCAGCACCGCGATCCCGAGGTAGATCAGCGTCCCCGACGCGTCCATGAGCGTCGCCACCATCGGGCTCGACGCGGTCGCCGGGTCGAAGCCGAGGCGGCGGAGTAGCAGCGGGAGCATCGATCCCAGCAGCGTCCCCCACATCACCACCAGCCCGACCGCGAAGCTGATCGCCATCGCCAGCGGGAAGATGTGCGGCGTCTTGGCGACGCCCGTCCTCGCGAACGCCTCGACGCACAAGAACCCCAGGAACCCCAGCACCGCCGCGAGCATCAGCGCGGAGACGATCTCCTTCCGCACGATCCGGTGCCAGTCCTTCGGCGAGACCTCGCCGAGCGCCAGCGCACGCGTGAGCAGGGCCGCGGCCTGCGAGCCCGAGTTCCCGCCGCAGGACATCACCAGCGGCATGAACAGCGACAGCACCACCGCCCTGTCGAGCTGGTCCTGGAACCGCCCGAGCACGAGGATCGTGATCGTCTGCCCGACGAACAGCGCGCTAAGCCAGAAGCCGCGCTTGCGGAACATCTCGATCGGGCCTGTGTGGATGTAGGGCTGCTCCAGGGCCTCGACGCCGCCGAGCTTCTGGATGTCCTCGGTGGCCTCGGCCTCGGCGACGTCCGCGACGTCGTCGGCCGTCACGATGCCCAGCAGCACGCCGCGGGAATCGGTGACGGGCAGCGCGATGCGGTCGTACCGCGCCATCATCCGGACCGCGTCCTCCTGATCCTGATCCGCGCGGAGGCCGACGAAGTTCTGGTTCATCAACGACGCGACGGTCTCTTCTGGGTTCGCCAGGAACAGCGACCGGAGGCGGATGTCGTCGATCAGCACGCCCAGATCGTCCACCACGTAGACAATGTTGATCGTCTCCGCGTCGTTCCCGTACTTGCGGATGTGCTCGAGCGCGTGCCCGATCGTCCACTCCGGCTTGAGCCGGATGTAGTCGGGGTTCATCAGCCTGCCGACCGACTCCGGCGGGTAGCCGAGGATCGCCTGCGTCTGCTTTCGATCCTCGGGCGACAGGCTCGCGATCAGCCGCTGGGCCACCTCCGTCGGCAGCTCGTCGAGCAGGCGCACACGGTCGTCCGGGTCCATGCCCTCCACAACGCGCAACGCGGCGTCGCCCAGCTTCGCGATCAGCTCTTCCTGCACCTCCGGCTCGAGGTACGAGAACACCTCGCCCGCATCGTCGCGCGTGAGGAACCGGAAACATACCGCCCGCTCGTCGGGACCAAGGCTGAGCATGATGTCGGCGACGTCCGCCGGCGGAATCCCCTCCAGCGCGGCGCGAAGCTCGCTGTACGCGTGCTCGCGCACAAGCTCTGCGACCTCGGGCTGGATCAGCTCGGCGGTGGGCGTCACGGTTCGGCTCCGTCGCGGACGGCAAAGCGTACGCCGTCGCGCGAGGTGAATCGCGGCTCACACGGCCAGCGCACCTAGCGAGACCAGGCCCAGCGGCTCACGCGCGAAGAACGGCTCGCCCGCATTGGTCCCGATCCGAGAACCGAAGTACCCCCCCTGCTGCTCCACCCATTCCACCACGCGCCGGTTTCCGACGTTCTTCACGAACTGCGACTCGTACGCCAGGATCGCCTCGCGCTTCGCCGCGACATAGGCGGTCGTGTCCACGATAAAGCTCGGCGTGGGCACGATCCGCAGGTGCGTCGCGTAATAGTGGAACAGCCACTTGGGGTACAGCGGTGGCTTGCCCTCGTCGCCCGGCATCGAGACCTTGGTCAGCTTCGCATCGAAACGTGCATCCTCGACGATCCGCGTGACGGCGAGGTGGTCGGGGTGCGCATCCTCGAAGTATGGCACGAAGATCACCTGCGCCTGCAGCGCGCGGACCACCCCCGCCACTCTGTGCCGCGCCTCCAGCGAGTGCGTCACCTCGCGGTTCTTCAGGCCGAGTTGAACCCGCCGCACCGGACTCGAGCCGTCCGCCGGTGACAGCCGCCGCGCCGCCTCCGCGGCCTCCTTCGCCCGCGTCACCGGGTCACCGAACGGTGTCGGCTCGCCGTCGGTCATGTCGAGCAGCGTGACGGCGTGCCCTTGAGCTGCGAGCAGGGCGATCGTGCCGCCCATGCCGAGCTCCTGATCATCCGGATGGGGACCGACAACAAGGATGTTCAACTTCTTGGACACAGCAGAGTCATCAAAGGTCCACGTGCATATCGCACGCGTCAGTTTTCGTCGCTCCGCCCCACCACGATCAGCCCGAGCAGTTCCCGCGGCTCGACATCGAGCGGCTCGATCTGCGCCAGCACCAGCTTCTCCGGACGCTCCGTCGCAAAGAACCCGCCGGCCTTGAACGGCGTGCCGTACGCGTCCTTGAAGTCGTACAGGTTCAGCCGCAGCGTCTCGCCGACGCCGAAGCCGTCGATCTCCCGGCTGTACCAGCCGTTCACCCACATCCGCGCCCGGCCGATCGACCGCGCCGTCGTGTTCGTCATCGTGATGTGCGTGTCGTCGCGCACCACCTGCACGTCCATCACGGACGTCTGCACCGCGTCGTCCCGGTACATCGGCAGCCCTGCCTCGACCCGGCACCCCGTCCGGCACCCAGCAAGCAGCGTGACCGCGCCCGCGGCCATGACCGCCGCCAGCCGCCGCATGTCCTTCCGCTCATTCCGCTTCATGCCTGCCTGCTCCGTTCGCAAACCTAAACTCCATTGCCCATGGGCTGCACCGACTCCAACAACGCCACCCCGCCCTCGCCGGCGATCGCCCCGGGCGCCGAGAGCATCAGCGTACCCGAAGCCGCCAAGGCGTTCGCGGCGCGCGGGCTCGACCCGCGCATCCGGGCCGCGGTGCCCGGGTGGACGACCGATGCGCCCTTCTTCCAGGCGGGCCTTGCCGGCTACTCCGACGCCGCGATGCGGATCGTAGCCAGACGCCTCGGGTGCCCCTTCTGCGTCACCGAGGCGTTGCTGGACCGCGCGCTGCTCGGCGGCGGCCACGGCTTCGACAAGGCCGACCTCCAATCGCTCCGCGACAACGTCCCCGGCGGCGCGGAGGACCACCCGCTCTGCGGCCAGATCATGGGCAGCGACCCCGACGAGATGGCCGCCGCGGCGGTGAAGATGATCGAACAGGGCGCCCGCGGCCGCCGCGCATACCGAGAGATGGCCTATGGCCAGGACGGCGAGTTCCCCAAGGCCGGTGAGTTTCTCGAAGACCTGCAGCACCCGACCTGCGGCGACGAAGACCCCGCGCCACTCTCGCTCTCCCCTTCACACTCCCGCCCTCACTCCTCGACTCGCCGGCCCGCCGACGACGCTTCGCTGACCTTCGCGACCATCGACGTCAATCTTGCGTGCCCGGTGAAGAAGATCCGGAGCAAGGCCCGCGGCGGACACTGGCTCGCCGAGCCCGAGGGCGCGATCGTCATCCTCCGCGCCGTGCGTGACGCCGTGCCGCGACACATCCCGTGCACCGTCAAACTCCGCCGCGCGTACGACGACACGCTTGAGATGGCTCGCAACTTCGAGTGCATCTTCGACGCAGCGTACGAGCTTGGCTACGCGTGGGCGACCGTGCACGCCCGC
>JAEYNG010000473.1 GCA_023412695.1 Planctomycetota bacterium
GAGTACACCGAACGCCGGTCCTGGGAATCGATCGCGCCCACAGCGATCGTGTAGCGGTTCGACGCGTACGGGTCGTAATCGACCCTGTCCACGCCGGCGCCGCCGTTTCCGCATGCCCACACGAAGATCGTGCCCAGCCCGCCGCGGCCGTTCAGGACCGCGTCCTCGATCGCCGCCTGCTCGATGGACGCGAGCACCCGGGCGATGCCGTTGTCCGCGGGGCCCCACGAGTTGTTCTTGACGGCGTTGAGGTCGTTTCGGAAGCCGAACGCGGCGGCGTTCACGGAGCTTGCGCCGAAGTACAGCTTCGAGAGGCTCGCCCCGTGGGCCGCGCCCGCACCGCCGATGTCGTTGTTCGCGATCATGCCGATCACGCCGGCGACGCTTGTGCCGTGGCTGCCCCACGCCTCGCCGGGCTGGCTGGCCTCGGCGTTGTACTTCGCGGCGAGGTCGGGGTGGAGGGTGTACCACCCCTCGACAACGCCGACCGTGACGCCCGCGCCTGTGAAGCCGCTCTTCCACGCGCCCGCGAGGTTCGCATCGTTCGCGGGGACTGTGGTGTTGTGCAGGTACCACTGCTGCGTGAAGCCGGGATCGGTCGGCAGCGTCGAGCGGAGCGTCAGCGGCTCGCGCAGGTCGACGTACGCTTCCTGAACCTGCGGCGATTTCTGCAACGCGCGGGCGACGTCCGCCGCCTGCGCGACCGTCGCACACTCGATGAGCCAGAATCCGGCGAGCGGGCTCTCCGGCGCACCCGCGGGGGTGACCTTCGCCGCGTTGCCGGTGAGCTCGGCCGTCAGCGCCGACACTGCACCCGCGTCGGCCGAGCGGACGACGACGCGTGCGTGAAGCTCATACCCCGCTTCGGCTTCCTGACCTTGCGCGGAGCGGTCGAGGCTGGCCGCGGAAGAGGCGAGGTCGGCGCGATCGACGAAGAACGGGCGCTCGCCGCGGTGCGTGGGGATCTGGACAAGCTGCGGTGCGGATGCGGCTGCTTTTTCGGGGGGCGTGGTGACGGCGACATCGGCCCCGGCGGCGGCGGCGAGGGCGACGGTGACAGCAAACCCAGCGAGGGCAAGACCGGCTTCGCGTTTACGCATGTTCATCCTTCGACGGCCGAACGCCACTCCATTCGATCCGGACGCACGCACGGACGACGCGCGGCCGAAGCGATATTCAGTGTGCCCCGAGTTTTGAGGGTTGCCCTTGCCGGACCAGAATTTCGTGCGGCTCGTTTCGGGCTGTGCGGGAGGGGTTCTCGGACCATTCAGGAGCACCCGGCCGGGTGGGCGAACCAGCAGGCCAGGAAGGCGAAGATGTCGGGCACGCCCACGCCACCCTGGCCGTCGAAGTCGGCGGCGGGGTCGAGGGCGAACCACGATGACAGGAAGGCGAAGATGTCGGGGACCCCGATCGACCCGCTCTGATCCCAATCACACGGGCAGGACTGGGTTTTCTGGCCGATGGCGGCGATCGCCGCGCTCATCGACGCGTCGGCCGTCAGGCTCTGGAGCTGCAGCGTGAAGATCAGGCTCCCGCCACACAAGGGCTCGGAGAAGGGCAGGTTGAATGGTTCGCCGATCGGACCGGGCTGCTGCTGGGTGAGCTCAAAGCCGTCAAGCGAGGCCTGGATCGTGGCAACGCCCTGGGCATCGAACGCGATCGTCGCCACGAAGACGATGGGGACGACCTGCTGGGTTGGCGGAACTTCCTGATCGAGGAACGAGGCCGCGAAAGACACCGAGACCTCCATCGGGATCGAGACCAGGACCGAGCCACTCTCGCCGGGCACCGCGGCGCCCTGGGCTTCGCCGTCGGGCTGCTCTGCGGCGAGAACAGACACGCCCGCCTCGCCCAGCGGCAAGGGGATCGTCACGCCGCCGGGCACAAGGCATGTCGGATTCCGGGTTCGGAAGGTGGACCAGTTGAGGTTGGCGGTCATCGCGATCGCCGGCTCGGTGCTTCCGAGAAGGTCGATTGAAAGCCCCGAGATCCACGCCTCCCCGGATTCCATGTCCAACCGCAGATCGAACGTTCCGGTGGGTTGGGTTGTGTTGTCGCCCTCGACAACGAACTCGATTGAGAGGGGGACGGGCACGTTCTCGGTGTCGCCGAAGGCGCCAAAGAACCCCGGCTTGGTCCGGGTGCCCATGGGATTGGATGCGGCGTCAAAGTCTCCGATCAGCGTGCCGGTCGATGGGGCGTGGACGGAGATTGAACTCTGCAACGAGCTGGCCTGGGGATCGATGGTGAATCGGTACGGGCCATCGCCGAGCACGGTGGTTGCGGCGGACGTGCCCAGAGCGAGGCACGCGACGCGGAGGAGGCGGTTGCGCATGGATCACCTGAAGAGATGGATTCGTGGGAGGATTCACTGTACCTGATGGAACGGGATTGGCCAATAGGGGCCAGGTTCAACGGGGGCTTGAGGATCCATCGAGCGGATCGGAACAGCAGGCGGACCTTGCTCGAGTTTCGCGACACGCTGGCGTACGGGCGTTCGCCCGGACCGGCCCATGACATTGGCCCGGTGGCGGCAAGACGTGGGTCCGCGTGTAGAGCGACACAGACGGTCATCGAGACGGGCCTGCGTGTTCGCATCGTGCGCATCCGCGCCGCGCTCGACGCTTGCGCGGGTTGGTCGATGTCGCCGCGTCGTCCACGAGCCCGGCGGCGCAGTCCGTGGGCGCGTGC
>JAEYNG010000004.1 GCA_023412695.1 Planctomycetota bacterium
TCCGACATCCGACCTCCCACATCCGACATCATCCCCATCCCACATCCGACATCCGACATCGCACCCCATCCCTCCCTGGAACGAATCCGAGCACCCCGAGCTCATCCCCACACCCGCCGCCGCGTTCAACGCTCCGCCCGCCACATCCCACGCCCTCCCGCCGCTCGCCGCCCTCGCGCCGCGCGCCATCGACCAGCTCCTCGTGGACTACATCCGCGCCGAGGCCCACATCGAGCGCCTCGCCGCGTCCAACAACGTCCCTCTCCCGGACCTCATCGCCTGGCTCCACACCGAGCCCGTGCAGAGGCTCCTCGACCAGCTCGAACGCGCGATGCAGCGGCGCCTCGTGCTCAACACGCTCCGCGCCCAGACCACCGCCGTCTTCATCCTCGGCCGCACCGCCTCCATGAGCTTCGCATGCGACCCGCTCTCCGCCAGCGAAGCGCGGCCCTTCGAGATCTCCCGCAAGTCCGCCGCGGCCGTCCTCCGCGAAACCCGCCCGCGCCCCTCCTCGCGCACACGCAAGCGCAAACTCGCCCGCGACAACAACTCACCCGCGCACCAACCCCCAGCGAACGACATCGCGCGAGACCCCGTCCTTGAGGATGTAGCTCCGCAGCACCCCCTCGCGCTCGAACCCGAGCTTCTCGAGCACCCGACCCGACCGGGCGTTCTCGACGTAATGGTCCGCCTCGACGCGGTTCAGCGGCGGATCGAGCCGCCCGAACACGAACTCGATCACCGCGCCGACCGCCTCCGCGGCGATCCCGCGCCCCCACCAGTCCGGCCGCACGAGATACCCGATCACCCCGCGCCGGTGCCGCAGATCGCAGTGGATCCCGCAATCCCCGATCACCTCCCCGCCCTCCGCAAGGCAGATCACCCACACGAAGTTCAACCGGTGCTCCCCGGGTGCGCCCCGCTGCTTTGCCAGCCACGCGCGGGCGTCCTCGATCGTGTGCGGGTGGGGGATGCTGATGACGCCATCGGCCACCGACTTGTGCCGGTGGACATCATGGATGGCCGCGAGATCCTCCTCATCGGCCTCGCGCAGCCGCAGCCGCGCCGTCGTCAGCGTGGGAACATCCATCATCGCTTGCGCACGCTCATCGAGGCCGCGGGTGCCGCGGCTGGTACAGGTCGATCGTCCCGCCACCCGGAAGACGAATGGTGGTCACGATCCCCCATCCCTGATCGCTCACCTCTCCTTCAAACCTCGCCCCGCGCTGTTTCAACCCCGCGATCGTCGCGTGGATGTCATCGCACATCAGGTGCAGATCGTGCCGCCCCGCGTGCGATGCCGACTCCCCATCGACCGGGTGGAAGCCGATCTCCGCCGGCGGCGCGGCGAAGATAAGCCATCCATCTCCCGCATCGACGTGCGGGAACTTCAGAACGTCACGGAAGAACGCGCGGTCCGCCTCCGCGTCCTTCGTGTAGATCATCGCGTGCAGCCCGTTGACCATCGCGCAACCTCCTGTTGTCGCGCGCAGTGTACCACAAGCGCGACAGGAAGTTGTTCGCAGATTCATGTCACTTTCACCGAAAACTCATCGCGCAACATCACAGTGCATGCATGTCAAGGTGTGGGGCGGGGACTCATGGAAGGATTCTGAGATGACCGACAGGAAGACGACACGGCGTGCAGGTCGGACCAGCCGCGCAGCGATGGGCGCCTCGGCGCAGACCGGCGAGCCCGGCAACAACGGCACGCAGCGCGCTCGTCGGCCCGGCACGCGCCGCGCACGCAAGACCTCGACCTCCCGAACCTCCAGCCGCAAGGCCACCGGCGCACGCGCCGGCGCGACCCGCAAGGGCACGCGCACCTCCACCCGCCGCGCCGGCTCCTCCACCCGCGCAACCAGCGCCCGCGGCACCGCGTCCCGCGGCCGCGCAAGCCAGAAGCGCCAGACCGCGCACCGCCGCGCCGGCGCACGCAAGACGTCCACCCGTTCGAGCACGCGGTCCTCGCGCCGCTGACTCGCCGATGAGCAAAGGGGCCGGGGCTACACAATCCACCTTCGACCACGGGGTGGCTACACAACACGGCGTCTCACGACGCCTTCTCAAGCCATTGTGTTTGGGGCTGTAGAGCATGCCTCCGCTCTACAGCCCCCTTTGAATTGGGGGACGCAACCGAAAACGCCCTCCGCGCTTACCGTAAGAAGAAGCACCGGAGGCCGATATGAACCGCACCCTCGTGTTGTCGTTCGCGCTCGCCCTTGCACTCGTTACGTTCTCCGCCAGCGCGCAGGAAGGTCGCGCACAGGCCATGTCGCCGTTCGACGCGGTCGAGTGGTCCGAGACCGACAACCCGCGTCCGCGCGTCCTCATCGGCGACACCTGGTACCTTCTCGACGCCGTCAATGGCATGCCCATCAACGACCTCCTCGCCGGCATCGAGCAGCACTACAACCGCCGCGACCTCCAGAAGCGCTTCGAAGAAGACCTGGTCGAAGCCCTCGGCAAGCTCGGCGTCGCCAAGGGCCAGTCCGCAACGCTCCTCGTCCGCACCGCCGAAGACCAGCCCGCGCAGACCATCACCGCCGAGTGGTCGCGGGAGAAACGCAACGCGCTCCGCAACGCCCGCCGCGACAGCACCGATCGCGAACGCCCACGCAACGCCGACACCGACGCCGCCGCGGTCACCCGCACCCTCGACGCGCTCGAACAGCTCATCCTCAAGCGCAGCGCGTACACCGCCGCCTCGCCACTTCCGCTCGAATCCCAGCCCTGGCACCAGAAGCTCACCGCCGCCCGCGCCCGCACAGCGGAGATCAAGACCTCCGCCGACCTCACCCTCGAAGTCGTGCGCGTCGTCGCCGCGATCGGCGATGCCCACGCGCGCGTGAGCGGCCCGCGCGACCCGCGCCTCCGCGCACGCCTGCCCTTCCTCATCCTCCCCCTCCACCATAGCGCGGGCCCGGTCCTCGCCGTGCAGCCCGACCACTCCGACTTCCTCCGCACCGACACGCCCGTGCTTACCTCGATCGACGGCGTCTCCATCGACCGCTGGCTCGCCGCTGCCGCCGAGCTCGTCCCGGCCGCGTCGCCGCAGCTCATCCGCGACCGCTCCTGCCGCCTGCTCAACCAGCTTGAGTTCCTCCGCGCGATCGTCTCGCCCGCATCGCTCGGCGACCCGCGCGTCCGCGTCGGCCTCGCCTCGCTCGACGGCACACGCTCGCACGACATGACCCTCGCCCTAACCGACCTCCCGCCCGATCCCGCCCCGTGGCCGGAGGGCGGTTCGAACCGGATCACCGCGTCCGACGGCAAGTCCGTCGGCTATCTCCGACTCGCGCAGATGGACGATGCCGCCGCGAACGCCGTGCGGCAGTGGTTCGCCAAGGCGCAGTCCATTAACCGCCTGATCATCGACGTCCGCGGCAACGGCGGCGGCTCGCGCGATGCGCTCTTCGCCCTCGCCGAAGCCATCCTCCCCGCCGATGCCGAGCCCGCCGTCATCAACGCCGCGCGGCCGCTCCTCGTCGACGGCGCGGTCCCCGAGCAGGTCGCCCGCAACCTCAACCGCCGCGGCCTGCGACCGGAGAACGACCCCGCGTGGTCCGACGCCGAGCGCGCCGCCATCGCCGCGTTCAAGCACCAGTTCACCCCCGCGCTCAAACTCGCCGACGACCGCTTCGACAACTGGTGGTTCGCGTGCGTCTCGCCTGACAAGGACGGCGACACGCGCTGGCGCGGCCGCGTCGTCGTGCTGCAGGATGCCGGATGCTTCAGCGCGACCGACGTGTTCCTCGCCGCGATAAAGGCATTGCCCAACGTCATGCTCGTCGGCGAGCCCAGCGGCGGCGGCAGCGGCTCGGCGATCGAGCACGACCTGCCCGGCGGCCTCCACGTCCGGCTCTCGAGCATGGTCTCGTTCCAGCCGACGGGCGAGCTCTTCGATGGCATCGGCGTCGAGCCCGACGTCGAGATCGAACGCGAACCCAACGATGTGCTCATGCTCCAGAACCGCTGGGTCCGCTTCGCGGCGGAGATTGCCGCACAGGGGCAGCCCGATTGAGCGGCTCGTGGTGGGACAACGCCGCACGCGAGCGGTTACACTGCGCCGATGAACCGACTGCTCCTCCTCGCGGCCGCGCTCGCCGCGATGCTGCTCCCCGGCTGCGCATCCTCGACCACCCGGACCGGCCTCAACGGCTACCTGCTGGCGATCGGCGGCGGCCTCGACGACGACAACGCGCCCGTGTACGAGCAGTTCGTCCGCCGCGCACGCGCCGCGTCGGAGCGCAACCGCATGCCGCTGTGCATCGTCATCGCGACCGCGGCGAGCGGCGATCAGGACGCCAACATCACCGGCAAGACGCAGTCCATCCGCACCTACGCCCCCGACGCGAAGGTCGAGGCGATCCGCCGCGAAACCCCGACCGCCGAAACCGTCGCCATCATCGACCGCGCCAGCGCGATCTTCTTCACCGGCGGCGACCAGAAGCGCATCACGACGCGCTACCGGCCCAACGACACCAACGGGCCGGAGATGGCCGCGATGCGGCGGCTGCTCGATCGCGGCGGGGTCATCGCCGGCACGAGCGCGGGCGACGCGATGATGGGACCGGTCATGTTCCACACCGGCCGCAGCGCGGAGGCGCTGGGCATCCGCTCGACCCGCGCAGCGCCCGCGGCCGACGACGACCCCGACGAGCGGCGCGAGGAACTGCCGCTGGGCCCGCAGATCGGCCCGGGGATGAACCTCTTGCCGTGGGCGATGACCGATTCGCACTTCTTCGAGCGCGACCGCTTCGGCCGGCTCGTCGCCGCGCTCGAGCTCAGCGGCACGCGGCTGGGCGTCGGTGTCGGGGAGGATGCCGCGGTCGAGGTCGATCTTGCGACCGGGGTGCTCACCGGTGTGAGCGTGGCCGATTCGCTGCTGGTCGATGTCGGCGCGATCGGGCGCGACGGGCTTGTGCGCCGCGGCGTGCGCGCAAGGGTCATCCGCCAGGGCACGCGGCACGTGCTGCCGGACCTGCTGCGTTCTCCGCCGCACGCCCGGCCGCGGGTCGGCGAAGGCGACTTCGAGGAAGTGCGCATCGTCGAGCCCGGCCAGAACCGGCAGCTCGCGTCGTGGCGGTTCTTCCGCCGCGCGGAGGAGCTTGGCTGCCCGGGCATTGAGCTGGAACTCGACGGGTACAAACAGACCGCCTGGCCCGACGGCCGCGGCTGGTCGGTCGTGGAGATTTCACCGCGGTGACATTCGCAGGTCGGCAGGTTCGTAGGGGTAGATATGGACAGCGGAATACGACCATGGTGGCTGACGGTCCCGATCGACATCCTGCGCGGGCTTGAGGCCACGCTCGCTGTGCCGCCCGAGGGCCAGATACTGCTCGCGAAGGTGGACATTCAAACGGTTCTGCCTGCACCGACCACGGACCCGTACAAGGAATTTGAGGACGCGATGAGCGGCGCGGACAATGCGCCGGATGCGCGTCGAGGCCTGGCGGAGTGCATCGCGCCGCACCTTGCCGTGCTGAGCGGGAGCGCCGATCAGGATTCCGAGTTCGCCCGCTGGGTGCTTGCGCAGACGCCTTGGGTGTACACCCTCAAGGATGAGGACTTTGTGCACTACGCGCGGTGGCCTCGGCTGCAGGGGCTGAGCATTCACCAGTCGCACATCAGCGGCAAAGCGTTCGAGAACATCGCCAACGCGCTCCCGGATTGCAAGCGGCTGAAGCTGATCAACAACCGGCCGCGGAAGCCGTATTGGGAAAGTCTCACGAGCCTGAAGACGCTCGAGGAGCTTGTCGTCGCGGAGAAGACGTTCGGCGATGAGTACTTGGATGTGCTGCTCGCACTGCCGCAGTTGAAGCGGCTCGAGCTTCCGGGCGGTGCGATGTCGCCTGCGGGGCTTGCGCGGTTGGCCGAGCATCCGACGATCGAATCGCTGTGGGTGAGTCCGGTGGATGACGACACGCTCGTTGCGCTCGCGGGCGCGAAATCGCTGCGATCGATCCGCACCTATCGACCGACGGTGACCGATGACGGCCTGAAACGGATGGCCGAGCGAACGGGGACGCTCCGCGAGCTGTTGTTCACGGGCGCGGGCAAGATCACCGATGCTGGCGTCGAGGCGGTCGCGGCGATGCTGCAGTTGACGCACCTGTATTTATCGGGCGCGAAGATCACGAACGCCGGGGTCGAACGCCTTGCACGGATGAAGAACCTGGTCGAGCTCGACATCGGGAGCTGCACGAAGGTGAACGACAAGGCCGCGCCTGTGCTGGCCGAGATGAAGAACCTGAAGATGCTCCGCATCACTGGGACGAAGATCACGCCGCAGGGGCTCGGAGTGATCGGGAAGGGGCTGGGAAAGGGGTGCAACCTCGTCACGAAGGGGTAGACCCGCCGCTACCGTTGCTCATGGCGCGGGCAGGGAAGCCGACACCGTCGCAGTTGAATGCCGCAAACGGGAAGCGCACCGTGCCGGATGTTCTTGCGCCGGGGCTCGACGTGCTGCTGGTCGGCATCAATCCCGGCCTGTGGTCGGGCGCAACGGGGCATCACTTCGCGCGGCCGGGCAACCGGTTCTGGCCCGCGCTGCACAGGGCCGGCCTTACGCCACGGCAGCTGCATCCTTCTGAAGAGCGTGAGCTGCTCAAGCATGGAGTTGGGCTGACGAAGCTGGTGTCCCGCGCGACGGCGACCGCGGCGGAACTGACGGATGCCGAGGTTCGCCGGGGCGGGGCGCGGATCCGGCGGATGGTGCGGGAGTTGAGGCCGCGGAAGGTCTGCTTCCTCGGCGTCGGCGCGTACTGCCAGGCGTACGGGCTGAAGCGGGCGACAGTCGGGCGGCAGGAGGGTCTGTTCGAGGGTGCCGAGCTCTGGGTGCTCCCTAATCCGAGCGGGCTGAACGCGAACTACCAGCTCGCGGACTTTGTGAGGT
>JAEYNG010000006.1 GCA_023412695.1 Planctomycetota bacterium
TCCGACATCCGACATCCCTACCGCCGATACCCCATCGGCTGCTCCAAGAGCGCATACGCCTCGCGCACCACCGTCATCCCCAGAAACCCCGCCCCCGCCAGCGTCGCCAGGATCCATCCCTCCGTCCAGTAACCCTGACCGAACAGCCACGCGCACGCGTACAGCGACAGCCACAGCGCGCCGTACCGGCTCACCTTGTCAGCCGCCCGCGGCCCTTTCCCCAGCAGCCTTGCACGCCGCCACGACAACGCCACGAACAACACCAGCAGCAACGACGGCCCGACCGCCGCCCACGGCGAGACCCACGACGGCCACAGCCCGTCCGCCTCGCCGCGCCGATACCCGAAGTACACGATCACCGCGCTCCAGAACGCCCACCCCGACACCGCGAACGCCACCGCGCGGCCTGACAATCCCGGCACTTTCCGCCCCAGCGCATACGCCGCGAGCCCCACCGCCAGCGCGTGCGTCATCACCAGCCACACCGGCAGCACGAACCGCAGCGACAGGTTCGGCACCACCATCTGCCCCGCATAAATCAGCCCCAGCACCACCAGCCCGATCGCCGGCACGAACTTCCCCATCGCGTTGAAGAACAGAATCGCCCCCGCGACCAGCAGCGTCAGCAGCACCGCCGTCATCCCCATCGGCGTCGCCCCCAGCACCGCGCCCCCGAACGTCAGCGCGACCAGGGAGATCGCAGCATCCAAACTCAGCCGCCCCGACGGCAGCGGCCGCTCCGGGTGCGTCGCCTGATCGCGCCGCAGGTCCACCACATCGTTCAGCGCGGTCGCGAACCCGAACAGCCCCAGCGCGTTCACCGCGCTCCCCAGCAACAGCAGCCACAGCGGCGATGCTTGAAACTCCCTCGTCCCCGGCTCCTCCGGACTCGCATACGTCCACAGCACGACGAACCACACGTTCGCCACCGCGGCGAACGCCGTCGTCAGCCGCGTCAGGTGCAACGCCGGCGACATCCTGAGCAAGAGCCGTCGCATCAGCCGACAGCTTAGCCCGACAAATGAGCAGCTATTTACCGGTCGTTCATCGTCGGTTGACGTCCGCGGCGATGATTCGTATATGCACCGCTGAGGGGCGGCGCACGGCAGGGGGTGGGGGATTTTCGGGCACTGACCGTCTGGGACCATGTGAAGGAGCGCAACCATGGCACAGCGGAACGATGACAAGAGCAAGAACCGCCGCGACGCGGGCGAGAACATCAAGTCCAACAAGGACCGGATGGACAAAAACCGCGGCCCCGGGAATGAGCTCTCCGGCGGCGCGCCGGGGAAGCAGCACGGCGACAAGCTGGCGGATCACAGCGATCACAACCCGCAGCAGCGGATGACCAGCCGTGCGGCGGGCGTAAGGAGCCCAGAAGGTCTCAGTGGCGAGGAAGCTGGCCGCGGCCGCGCAAGCGGGCCGGGGCGTGAAGCGTCGACCGGCGGGTCGCAGCAGAACGACCGAGGCAACGAAGATCGTCCGTCGCGCGGGAAGACCTCGATGGAAGAAGAGCGCGGCTATCAGCGCAACGCCGCGAACGACGAGACGAAGAACGATCCCAACAGGCCGTGGTGAGGGTGCACGCGGCCATTGAGGGCGGGCAGGGGAAACCTACAACGACCCTACAGAATCTGTGACTTCTTCAGATCATGCACTCTAGAGCAAGGCCCTCGGCCAACAGGTTCCGGGGGCCTTGTTGTTTTTGAAGCAGGTCAATGCGTCGCGGCCGGCGCGCGGGAGCGGTCGCGGCCGGCGGGCGGGGCGGTTGGCCCGGCGTGGGCGGGGATACCGTCGCCGGGGAACTGCTTGATGCCGTCCTGTCGCGGCGTGCGGCCGGTGCCCTTGGCGATGGGTGACTTCTCCGGAATGATGTACTGGGTGTTGGGGAGGGACTCGGAGTGCTTCATGGCGGCGCCGGCCGCGGCGAGCATGGAGTCGTCCGCGTTCTCGTAGAGGTTGCGGAGGTTGTCGTGGATCTCGACCTCTGCGAGGTCGAGGAAGTGGATGGCGGCGGTGCGGTCGCGCTCGAACTCTCCACCGGCCGCTGCGCCACGGCCCTGATGGCCCTTGAGGTCCATGTCGAGACGGGCGAGCGTGCACAGCGAGGCATGGAGGAGGATCGAGATGTTGGCGAGGCGGGCCTGCACGGCCTGACGATCGAGCATCTTGACGTCGTACTTCTTGCTCATGACCTTGAACTGGTACGACAGCTCGCGGACGAGCCGGGCGGTGCGGTCGGCGTAGGGGCGAAGGTCCGAAGAGACGCGGTCGATGCTGGGGAGCGCGCGGCGGATGCCGAGGTACACCTCCAACCCGAGGGGGATCGCGATCTTCATGATGCGCGGGTTGAAGGAGTTCTTGAGGGCCTTGGAGATGAACGAGCCGACGGACTCGTCGGGGTCCTTGAGCAGGGCGTTCTTGACGCCGAGCATCTGCTCGGCGAGCTGCTTGCCGCCGTAGCCGAAGATGTAGGACTGCATGACCTCGTTCGCGCCCTCGACGATGAGGTTGATGCGCGAGTCGCGGAAGATGCGCTCGAGCTCGTTCTCGGTCATGTAGGACTCGCCGCCCATGATCTGCAGGGCGTCGTTGACGACGCGCCAGCCGAACTCCGAGCAGAAGACCTTGCACATCGCCGTCTCGACCTGGATGTCCTCGTCCTTGCGGTCGAGCATGCCGGTGGTCATGTAAAGCACGGCGTCCATCGCGTAGTCGTACGCGGCCATGCGGGCGATGCGGAGGCGGACGAGCTCCTGCTTGGCGAGAGGTGCCGCGAACTGGAAGCGGGTGAGGGCCCACTTGGTCGCTTGGTCCCGTGCGCGGCGTGCGCCGCCGAGCATGCCGGCGGAGAGGGTGCAGCGGCCGTAGTTGAGGCAGGAGAGAGCGATCTGCAGGCCGCGGCCTTCCTGGCCGAGGAGGTTGGACTTGGGGACGCGGACGCCATTGAAGCGGATGCGTGCCTGCCAGGTGCCGCGGATGCCGCACTTGGAGCGGTTCTTCTGGTAGATGTCGACGCCTTCCATCCACGGGTGCATGACGAGGGCGGAGATCTTGCCCTTGCCATCGTCGCGCTTCTCGCGCGCCATGACCGTGAAGAGGCCGGAGAG
>JAEYNG010000101.1 GCA_023412695.1 Planctomycetota bacterium
GAAGTGGACGATCGACGACCGCTACGCCTACGACGAGATCCCGCGCCTGCCGCTGCGCTTCCAGCTCGACGCCCGCTACCCCGTCTCCGACCTCCGCCTCAGCGCCGGCATCGAGGCGACCGCCGAGGGCCTGTCGGCCGAGGCCCGGCTCTCCGCCCGCGGCCAGGAGTTCCGGGCCCGCATCGCCAACGGCAAGGCCGAGCTCGCGCGCCGCAACCCGCCATCCGACTCGTGGGAAACGCTCGCCTCCGGCGACGCCCCTGGCTTTGCGCCCGGCACGGTTGTCAATGTCACGTTCTGGCACGCCGACCAGGCGATCGGGTTCGAGATCAACGGCGAGGCCGCCTTCGAGCCGTGGACCTACGACTGGGGCCCCGGCGAGCGCATCCGGCAGGCAACCGGCCGCACGATCGAAGAGATCTACTCGAACTACGGCTCGACGAGCGGCAACCCGCTCCAGAACGCCGCGCTCTATACACGGCCCGATGTCCGCTGGGTCTTCGAGGGCGCGCCGCTGCGGCTCCACCGCGTCACGCTCGATCGTGATCTCTTCTACCAGCCCGCCCCCGACCGCGGCGACCACGGCGGCTCCGCACGCGCCACCGGCCCCGACCACCCGCTCGTGCTCGGCAGCGACCAGTTCTTCCCCTGCGGCGACAACTCGCCGGCCAGCCTCGACGGCCGCCTCTTCAGCAGCGTGAACCCCTGGGCCGCGCAGCAGTTTGATAACACCATCGGCGTCATCCCGCGCGAACTCCTCCTCGGCCGGGCATTCTTCGTATACTGGCCGTCGCTCCATCAGGGGTCCGGCGCGATCCCCGTCCCCGACTTCGGACGCATGCGGTTCATCTGGTAACCGCCACTCAAACGTCCCAGAATCCCGCGGCCACCCCGCATAAACGGCACGCCGCCGCGGCTCCGTCACCACTTTGTTCGCCATCCCCAGTATCGGCATTACCATTGAACTCCCCCAGGGAGTGGTTGCATGCCGACAAGGACCGCCCAACAGCTCTGCTGCGCAACGCTCGCGGCGCTCACGCTCGCCGCAACCGCCGCGCACGCCCAGCCCTTCTCGGCGCAGGACCCCAACCCGTATGCAGTTGTCCGGCCTGAAAAGGTCGCTCGCTTCTTCGCCGCCGCTCGCGAACGGCGCGTGGACATGGTCATTATCGGCGACAGCAACGTCCGCTTCGGCGCAAGCGGCGGCCTCGAGAACGGCTTCGGGCGCTCATTCACCGCTCGCTACGGGTGCTACGCCACACGCGTCGATCCGGTGGGCGCCAACGGCCCGTGGACCCCGGAAGTCATGCACTCAAGCAACGCGCCATTCGACTACTTCACCGGCGGCGCGCCCGCCGAGCTCGTCGGCGGCTTCGCCGAGAGCTTCGGCTTCCCTGCGACGCACTTCTGGCTCGAGCCCGGCGAGGAGATCGCGTACCTCTACAACACCGGGCTGGGGATCGGCGCGCAGCACCCGATGGACATCACCGGCCCGCTGCGCTGGCACATGACCTATTACCGCTTCCCAGCGCCCGGCGCGGGCGAGCCCTCGAGCTACTTCTCCCCCTCGTGCCGCGAGCGCTGGCCCGGCAGCGCGTGGAACACCTACGCCGCCGGTCAGGTCTCCACCTCCGGCAGCAACCCGCCCGGCATGGTGGACTGGACCTTCGACGTCCCCGCGGGCGAGCGCACGCCCAACGGTCTGCTCTTCTGCCTGACGGACTATGCCGGCAATCAGGGCATGGTCGGCCCGTTCTACGCCGATTGGAACCGCGTCGAGAACACCGACCGCACCAGCGGCATCGCCTACTCCCCGCTGCTCTACCAGGGCGGCCAGCGCGCCCGTGACGCGGCATTCTCGCTCCTCAGCGGCGCAACAGAGCAGTCCATGACCGAGTGGCTGCGTCAGATCACCCGCCTGCAGAACGGCGAGCCGATGCTGCTCGTGCAGATCATCCACGGCGGCAACGACGCCGCGTCCGACCTTCCTTCCATCGTCTACACCCGCGGCATGGAACCGCCCGCCGACGGCGTTTCCTGGCCCGCCGGCGCGCCCACCAACACGCGCGACGGCATCCATCAGAACTTCATGTCCATCATCAACCGCCTGCGCGACCAGTGGACCGCCGCGGGATACGACGAGGACAACCTCTTCTTCATCATCGGGTCCTACTTCCCTCACCCACCCTCATGGTTCGAGTCCGAACCCGGCGCAGGCGACGGGCCGCAATACGTAGTCGGCACTGAAGAAGCCCTCCCCGCCTGGTACGACATCGCCAACGCCGAGTCCAACGTCGCGCTCGTGAACGGCTACCAGCTCAGCACGTGGGAAGAGTTCACCGACAACGCGTGGTACCGTATCTCGGGCCAGCCATTCCCCTTCGGCGATCAAGCCCATCTCTCTCCCACCGGCTACATCGCGTGGGGCGAGACCGTCGCCGAAGCCGTGCAGCGCGCCTGCGACTGCGGCCCGAGCGTTGACATTGACACCAACGGCCGGCGCGAGGTCCCCGACATCTTCGCGTTCCTGTCGCTCTGGTTCGCCGCGGACCCGCGCGCAAACTTCGACCAGCTCGGCGACATGCCGACCGTCCCCGACATCTTCGCGTTCCTCAGCTCCTGGTTCGCCGGCTGCGCCGGACACTAGCGCTCCGCCGCCACGCGCTCACTTCCCGCCAGGCGTCCATACCAGCTCAAACATCCCCCCGCCCACCGGCCGGATCTTCCCCTGCGCGAACAGCTCATCCCACACCGCTCGCGGATACTCCCGCGGCGGCGTGATCGCTGTCACGTGCGACTTTCCGCTGCTCAATGGCGACCTCCCGAGCTTTGAGTCCTGCTCGAGCTGCGTGAGCTTCAACCGCTTCTTGAACGCGGCGAGCGCCTTCGCCAACAGCTCCGGCGAGAACGTCCCCGGAGGCGCGGGCTTCGCCACCGCCTCCACCGGCTCCGCGCTCGATGCAGGAACCGACGCGGGCTGCGGCGGCGTCGCGACGACCGGCCTCGCCGCGGGTGCAGGCCGAACGTCCGACGGCTTCATCGTCGAGAGATCGCCGACCAGCTTCGCGAGCGCCTCGATGTTCCGCTCCGCCACGATGCGCGACGCCTTCAGCTGGTCCGCCGGCGTCTTCTGCAGGGCCTTGTGCACGCGCTGCCACAGGTCGCCGGCCTTCTTCGCGTCCGTGCAGACCGCGATGTCCGACACCAGCTCGCTCAGCTTCTGCAGGCTGATCGTGTCGAGGTTGTTGTAGTACCGCTTCACGATCCCTTGCTGGTATGAGCTGAGATGCTGTCCCTTGGCCATCGTTGTTCCGCCTTTGGTGCGCCGGCTCCGCGCCGGTTGTCTCTGGTGGGCCGGCACTCGGTGCCGGCGCTGTCCTCTGCCCCTACGCCAGTGTGATCTGCGTCCCGATGCCCGCATCCGTATAGATCTCAAGCAGGATCGAGTGCGGCACGCGCCCATCAACAATGTGCGCCTTCGGCACACCCGCCCGCACCGCCTGCAGGCACGCATCGACCTTCGGCAGCATCCCCTCGCCGATCACACCGCGCTCGATCATCCCCTCGATCTCCCCCTGCGTCAGGCTCGACGCGTACGACTCCGGGTTCGCAGGGTCCGTCCGGATGCCGTGCGTGTCCGAGCACACGACCAGCTTCTCCGCCCGCAGCGCGGCCGCGACGTGCCCCGCGGCCGTGTCCGCGTTCACGTTCAGCTTCCACACGCCGTGCTCGTCCCCGCGCGTCGCCAGCGCGACCGGCGCGACCACGGGGATGAACCCGTCCTCGCACAGCGCACGCAGCAGCACCGTGTTCACCTCCACGATGTTCCCGACATACCCCAGATCGACGCGCTGCCCGTCCGTCCCCGGCAGCGTCATGCGCTCGGCGAACAGCACGCACGACCCCATCGAGTGCAGCCCGATCGCCCGCGAGCCCGACGCGTTGAGCTGCTCGACAAGGTCGTGGTTCACCTCCTGTACAAGCACGCGCTCCGCGATCTCGAGCGTCTGCCGGTCCGTGTACCTGCGCCCCTGGATGAACCGCGCCTTCAGCCCAGCATCGTCCATCGCACGGTTGATCGACTTCCCGCCGCCATGCACGATCACCGGCCGCATCCCCACCGCCGACATGAACGACACGTCCGTCAGCAGCGCGCGCATCTTTTCGTCATCGTCCTGGATCGACCCCCCCACCTTCACCACCACGATCTTGTCGCGGAACGACAGGATGTACCGGTGGGCCTCGATCAGCGCGTTGGCTTTGTCAATGGCGAAGTTCATGCAGCCGCCATCGTAGGAGTCCCGTCCGCGACCGCTTCCCCGCGTCCCCGCCTAACCTCTTCGCGATGGCGAAGAAAGCCGCATCCTCCAGCCCAAAGGCCGCCGCGGGAAGCCGCCTCACCGCCGCCACACGCGTCGCCATCCTCCACGGCGACGACCGCTTCCTGCAGGATGAGCACCTCCGCCTGCTCCGCGAAGCGCTTGCAGAAACCCTCGGCGGCCCGGACGCCTACGACACCGTCCGCTTCGACGGCGCACAGGGCCAGTCCGTCGCCGCCGACATCCTCGACGAGTGCCGCTCCTTCGGACTCATGCAGCAGCACAAGGTTGTCCTCGTGGACAACGCCGACATCCTCCTCAAGAAGTCCGATGACGAGGACGCCGCCCCCGCCGCCTCCCGCGGCCGTCGCGCTGCCCCGATCGATGTCCGCCGCCTCATGGAGTCCTACGCCGCCGAGCCATCCGACTCCGCGACGCTCATCCTCCGCGCCTCGACCTGGCGACCCGGCAACCTCGACAAGGCCGTCGCCGCCCTCGGCGAGCGCGGCGCGATCATCGACTGCGACGCGCCCGACCCCGCCAAGGCCGCACAGTGGGTCGCCAAGCGCGCCACCGTCCGCCACAACACCTCGATCGACCCCGAGGCCGCCCGCCTCCTCATCGCCAGCATCGGCACCAACCTCGGACGTCTCGACAACGAAATCGAGAAGCTCGCCCTCGCCGCCGGCGGCAACGGCGCGCCCATCACCACCGCCCTCATCCGCGAGATGACCGGCGTCTCCCGCGAAGAAGACTTCTGGCACCTGCAGTCCACCATCGCCACCGGCGACGCCGCCGCCGCCCTCGGCCGCATGCGCGAGATGGTCGAGGTCTCCCGCCACGACCCTGTCGTCCTCTCCTGGTCCTTCACCGAGCTCGCCCGCAAGATCCACGCCGTCCGGCGCGCCGCCGACGCGGGCCAGAACCTCCAGCCCGTCTCCAACAAGCTCCGCCTCTGGAACGATGCGCAGGCCATCTTCAACGCCGCCCGCGCCATCCCCGGCCCCAGCGCGGCACGCCTCTACGACCTCGCTGTCGATACCGACGCCGCCAATAAATCCGGCCGCGGCGACCCCATCCGCAACCTCGAAATCCTCACGGTCCGCTTCTCCGACGCCATCCGCCGCCGCTGAAGCATCCTTTCTCAAGCCCCCCACCCGAACTTCGCCGATGGGTCCCCATTGGCGAGCCGCGCATCCGTATCCGCGCCGCCAATCCGGCCACGGAGCGGCCGGCACCCGCACGCAGGAGGCCCGCGGCCATCATGTGTTCCACACACCACATCACCACCCGACTCGCCGTCGCAGGGCTCGCCGCCTCGCTCCTCCTCACCGCCTGCGGCAAACGCAACTCCGCGGCCTCCACGCCCACGCGCGACAGCGACCCCGTCACTCGCGCCGCGCCCGCCGAGCCCGAATCCCCACGCTCGGTGTACGAGTCCGCGGCCGTTAACCTCCAGTCTTTGTTCGACAAACTCGCCGCCGCGCCCGCCGAACCCGCGCCCGACGTGCCCCCCACCTTCCCCACGCGCCAGCCCCCCACACAGGCCAAGCCGAAGCCCGAGCCCGCGGCTCCGGTGGTCGCATCACAACCCGCGCCGCCCCCTCCCCCGCCCCCCAAGCCCGAGCCGACCCGCGAGCAGAAGCGCATGCAGTACGCCCGGCAGCTCGCCGAGCTCCT
>JAEYNG010000193.1 GCA_023412695.1 Planctomycetota bacterium
GGCCGGATGATCGCGACTCACATTCTTGCCCGTTGGGTGATCGGCATCGCCGCGGCGCTGGCCCACGCCCTCCCGCTCCGTGCCGAAGATCACGACCGGTGGTACGTGCTGCAGATGCAGGGGAAGCGCGCCGGGTGGATGCATGAGCGGCAGGTGACCAAGGACGGCCGGATTACGACGTCATCAGAGATGCAGATGAAGCTTCGCCGCGGGCGTGCCGTGGTGGATATCGCGCTCGAATCGGAGTTTATCGAAACCGTCGAAGGGAAACCCGTCCGCGGCAAGAACTCCATGAACATGGCAACGGGTCCGATCGTTTCGGAGTATGTATTCAAGGATCAGGAGGTTGAGGCCGCGAGTGGCTCAGGGGACAACCGGGTCGTGCAGATGGTCCCGTTGCCTGAAGGCTCGTGGCTTACACCGGTCGCCGCCGCGGAGTACGTCGCGAAGCGCCTGGAAGCGGGGGCGAACGAGATCACCGTTCGGGCGATTGATATCAGCGCGGGGTTAAGGGCCGTTACGTCAACGCATAAGGTGCTCGAGCGAACAACGGTCGAGGCCATGGGCAAGGTGGTGCCCGCGGTCAAGTGGACATCGACAAGTGACATTCAACCGGGAATCGCCGCGACGAGCTTTGTCGACGAGCGCGGCGTGGTCATCCGCACGGACATCGACCTCGGCGGCCTGACAATGACCATGGTGCTCGCCGACCGAGAACTGGCGCAGTCGGACCTGGAAGCGCCGGAGCTGATGGCATCCACGCTTGTTGAGCCAAAGGGACTCGTCAACGACGCACGAAACATGAAGCGTGCGACCTATCTGCTCAGTGTTCCCGATGGAACGCTTGCCGACCTGTACGCCGGCGGGCCGCAGACCTTTGAACGGGTTGACGAGCGGAGGATCCGGTTGACCGTCGACCTGCACGACGTGGCCCCTGCCCCGCCGGACGATCAAGCGAAGCCGGAGTATCGCGGTTCATCCCAGATGATCAACAGCGGTGATGAAGTTGTTGCCAGGCTCACCCGAGACGCGCTCGACGGGATCGATGCCGATGATCACGACGCCCGTGTCGAGGCATTGCGCAGGGCGGTGTACAAGCACATCAAAAACAAGAACTTCGGCGTCGGCTTCGCCTCGGCTGCGGAGGTGGCGCGGACGTGCACCGGCGATTGCTCAGAGCACGGCGTGTTGCTGGCCGCGATGCTCCGCAACGCCGGCTACCCCGCGCGAGTCGCTTCCGGCCTCGTCTACGTTGACGAGTTTGCAGCAAAGACCGGCGTCTTTGGTTATCACATGTGGACGCAGGTACTGCTCGAGCGGGACGGGGCGTTACGCTGGGTCGACCTGGACGCGACAGTGCCTGGCGGCCGTGGCTTTGGTCCCGACGGCTTCGACGCCACGCATATCGCGATCTCAACGACGAGCCTTGCCGACACCGAGACCGTCAACGGCCTCGTCGCCCTGGCTCCGCTGCTCGGACGCCTGAACATCGCGATCGAATGACCGTTATGCCGCCGACCGACGAACCGACGCCCTCACTCCCTCTTCCATCGCTTCCGGCGCGAGCCCACAATGCGCACAAAGGCACGGCCGGAGCGGTTGCGATCATCGGAGGTTCATGCTCCGGGGGTGTGCAGATGGTCGGCGCTCCTGCTCTGAGTGGACTAGCCGCGCTACGGGCGGGCGCTGGGCTGGTGCGGCTCGTGATGCCACGGCTCATCTTGACCGCGGGCCTCATTCAATGTCCCAGCGCAACAGGCCTTGAAGTGCCGTGCGACGAGCAGGGTTCCGTTGCTCCGCACGATGCCGCGGCCACGGTCGACCGGGCACTCGACGGCTGCACCTGTCTAGCGATCGGGCCGGGCCTTGGCACGTCGCCAGGTTCGGTGAGCGCGACGCTCAGAGCGATTCAGCAAGATCGGCGGCCAGTCGTGCTGGATGCGGATGCCATCAACGCCTTGGTGCTGATTCCGTCATTCATGCAGGACTTTCACGCCGCGGCGGTGCTGACGCCGCACCCTGGCGAGTTCAAGCGGCTCACCGAGTCGATGGGCTTCCGTGATCATCTCGGACTTGTGAAGTCCCGAGACCGAGCGTGCGAGCAGTTGGCCCAGCGGCTGGGGCGTGTCGTGGTGCTGAAGGGCGCGGGGACGGTCGTCAGCGATGGGCTGCGCACCTGGACCTGCCGCGCAGGGCATCCGTGCCTGGCGACGGCGGGCACGGGCGACGTCCTCACAGGCCTGATGGCGGCGGTCATCGCGCAGTTCATGGCCCCGCTCGACCAGCAGATGCTCCGGACGAAGTTCCCGCAACTGCCGGTAGATAGTGCGCGGCCCCTGGACCTGTTCGATGCAGCTCGGGTTGCGGTGCAGGTTCACGCGAGGGCCGGAGAACTGTGGGCACAACGGACCCACGCTCAGGCCGGGCTAATTGCGATCGAGTTGGCCGACCTGCTGCCGGCTGCGGTCGAGGAGCTCCGCAGGTAGCGCTATTCGAGCTGGCGTGGGACGGCGGACGCGACAAGCCGGATCGCCGGAGTCTCCGCTCCGAGCGTAGCCGTACGGATGTCCTCGACATCGTTCGGAACGATCGTCAGGTCGAGCGTTGCACGCTGGAGTCGGGGCCCGATGTCATACTCGAGGATGAACATGGCCTCGCGGACACCGGTCAGAAGCGGTCGTTCCTCGATCAGCGAGGGAGGGTTCGCGGACCCGTCGAGCAGCACGTACCAAAGCTCGAAGTCGCCCGTCGATCCCTCGACGCTGCGACGCTCCAGCCGCGTAATGCGGTCGAGTCCGGCTGCGCGGTCGGCCTCGGCGACAAACTCCATGAATGTCGAGGTCAGCGGATTCTGCGTCGCGTCGAGCACGTCCTCCGGGTACGGACCGAACTCGGTGCCCGTACGGATGAGTGACAGCACGCGGTGCGCCACGATGCGCGATACGACGTGAGTGGAAGCGGCCTCAGTCGTGTGCTTGTAGGCTCGCCACGACGCGTCGAACGCGGCGAGGGTGGCCGTAAGGAGCGTCGCGCTGATGGTCAACGCGATGAGCATTTCGACGATGGTGAACCCACGGCGGTCCCGGCGGGCGTTCATTGACGGCCCTCTCTATAAGTGCGGTTGAGAGCAACGGTCGAGAGCGGCAACAGCACGCCGTCGGGCATCGGAAGGTCCGGGTTCCAGTTCACGAAGATCCTGCCGTAGCCGTAGAACGGCACATCGGTCGCACCATTGGGCCGCGGCTGGTCGTGAGGCACGTCCGCGATGCCGTCGCCATCGACGTCGTAGCCGACGATGCGTTGTCCGTTGATGACCGGCAGAGTGTTCGGGTCGATCGACTCCTGGTCGCCGTCCTCTGGGCCGAAGTAACCGAGCGTCGAGTTGAAGTCGGCGGGGTTGCCGACGGCCTGACCCATAAACTGAAGCGGGCCCTCGCCAAGCACCGGCGCGTAGGTCAAAAGCAGCGCGCCGTCGAGGTTCGTGTTGCCGCGGGCGTCAAGCACCCCGGCGACAATCGTCCCCTTGAGCTGGACATTCTGACCTGCAGGGCCGCCTTGGAACGTGTCGGTGGGGCTGTTGAATGAGCCGATATCCACCGAGTAGTTCGGGACCATCAGCGAGCTGGTTTCGATGTGTTCGAGGTCGTCGGGCTCAGGGTTCAGCTGCGCGTTGTCCGGCTCCTCGGGGTGCTCGGTCGTGAACCTCGTGCCACCGGTGAACTGGAACTTGTTCCGCACGTGGGTGTACACCTGCGGCGTGTCGCTGATTAGCGAGCCGACGAACAGACAGTTGTGGAAGCGGATGTTGTTCGAGTAGAGCTTGGTGTTGCGGGCGGCCCCGGTCACCGTGACCCCGTTGATCACGGGCGGATCGGGGAACTCTTCGTAGTTTGCGGGGCCATCGGTGACGAGCCCGCTCGTGTACCGCAGGAAGTCGCTCCGGTCCAGCGGGTCTGTCACGGGGATCGGGCGGTTGTCCGATGCGCTCCACACCAGCTTGCCGTAGTTCGACCAGTTTGCGTGCGAGTTGTCGGTGTACGACCGAACGTACGTCACACCGATGAACGTGCAGTTGATGAACAGCGCGTTGGTCCCCTGCGGGATCTCGACGTCGCGGAACACCATGTTCTCGTACCGCGGCCGGTAGTAGTTATCGGAGTACGCCGGGCTATTGAACGGCATCTTCTCGTAGATGTGCCGTCCGGTCCGAGCGAAGACATATGCATCGTCGAGGTCTGCACGCCAGAAGCGAGGTTGTGTTGCGTCGTTCTCTGCCTCGGTATACACCGCGAGCTGGTTCGCGGCGATGCCGAGCTGCGCCGCCACCTGGGCTGCGAACGGCTGCCCATCCGCGGCCGCACGGAGCGGTGTTGCGCTATTGGTGAAAGAGGAGGCGCTGATCGCCGGGAGTGAATCGTCATCCGCCGCGAACTCGGTGGCTGTCTCACCGCGGTTGCGGGGCCGCATCGGACCGCGGAGCTGATCGGCGTAGCTGCCATCGTTCTCGGACGCCCATGCAGCCTCGGTCGTCCTGAAGACGATGCGTCCGCGAAGTTTGGCGTACTGGTCCTTGCGGTCGATAAAGCCGTCGCGCCATCCCAGGACCCGGTCGCGGAAACTCCCGGTGTTCGGGTCAACGTCGAGGATGGTCTCGCCCGGGTCCCAGCGGCCGTTGTTGTTGTCGTCGTCGAAGCCGGCCACGCTGTTGCGG
>JAEYNG010000238.1 GCA_023412695.1 Planctomycetota bacterium
GTGCAATGCAGTGGCGTAGGGACGCTGCGGCGTGCGTGCGATTTTCTCCCCGCTCAAAACTCAGTCACCAGAGTCATCTGAGTCATCAACCCGGCCTTCGCGCCTCGCCTAAGCGGGGTGTGCGGCGGGCGTCTCCCCGATGCAGCGGACCCTCCACACCTTGCCCTTCGGACCCTTGCCCTCGTCGGCGTCGAGGTAGTGCTGCGCGACTACGCGCTTCCGCACCGACTTGAAGTACGTGCCGACCTGGCGCGCCGTCGCCTGCTGGCCGGGCTTGGTCCCGACCGCGCACTCAAGGGCCGCCCGCAGCTGCAGCCGCACCTCGTCGGGGACCTTCGACGGCTCTGCGTAGAGGTCCTTGACCATCTCCGCGACAACAAAGCCCCGGCCGCCGGGGTCGTAGCCCTTCAGCGATTCCAGGACCGCGCCCAGCTCCTCGCTCGCGCGATCCGAGTCCTGCGCCAGCTGCGCACGACCCTCGCAGGGGTCAGCGTACCCCGCCGACACGACCGCGCGGCGGATGACGTTGCTCCAGCCCTCGAAGCTCCCGAACGGGGTGAGCTCAGGCGCACGCTCGCCGCGCCGGATCGAACCGGCAAGGAGGGTCGCCGCCGCCACCCACAGCCGCTGGCGGTTGGCCGTCACCCAGCCGAGCAGGTCGGCGTGCTTGAAGCCCGAGCGGTCCTCGGGGTTCTCCTCCATCACCTCGAGCCGGACGGGGATGACCCGGCGGGCGGTGTCGGCCTTGATCGTGACGTTGTTGCCCGTCGCGAACACCACGGCGAACGCCGGCAGGCTCAGCGAGAGATTGAACCCGAGCTGGCGGTCCTCCCACAGGGTCGTCGTGAGCAGGCGGTCGAGCGCGGCGTTGCCGAAGCACCCGGCGATGTTGTCGAAGAGGATGATCCGCCGGGCCTCGAGCAGCTTGGAGGTGATCTGCTTGCGCATCTCGTCGTCGTTGTCGATGTAGGCCGAGGCCCCGACGGCCCGCCCCGCCGCGATGACCGCGACGGTCTGGGCCAGGAGCGTCTTGCCCGCTCCCCGCACGTTGGCCTCGAATAGGAACAGGGGCGCGGGGCCGGCGAAGGTGTAGCGGCCGACGACCGTCAGCAGCGCGGCCAAGTACGCGGCCTTGTGGCAGCCGCCGACGAACCTGAAGTCGCAGGCCACCTCCATGATCGCGTCGCCCGCCGCGAGCATGTCGTCGTCGGTGATGTGCTCGGGGACCATCGGCCACTCGACCGCCGGGTCGAACAGCACCGCGGTCGCGGGGTCGTAGCCGGGCGTCTGGTGGATGCTGCCGTCGGGGCGGATGATCGGGGTGTCGCTGACGGCGATCAGCTCGCGCACCCCCGGCCAGCGGCCGCGGGCGTCGATCGCGAGGACCAGCCAGCCCGGCGGGTGAACGACCTTCACCTCGCCGTCGGGCTTGATCTTCACGAGCTCGACAAGACGGCTGATCCGCTCCCTGAGCGAGGGGATCGGCAGCTGCGCGATGTACAGCTCGCCGCCGGTGCCGTCGCGGCTGCGCTCGCTCCGCATGACGTGAACCAGCCGCGTGCCGCGCCGGAAGATCTCGGGGTCCTTGACCAGTTCCCGGATCACCTCGTCGGCGACCCGCGCCTCGTCGGGAGCGACGATGATCTGGCGGCGGCCGGACGGTTCGTCGGGCTCGTACCGCGCCACGCTGGCGGCGATCGACTCGACCTCGCCGGCCGGGAGCGGCGGGACGCACTGGTGCTCGTTGATCTCGGCGAGCTTGGCGGCGATCTGCTCCTGGCTTAGGCCCCACCGGCGCATCCGACCGGCGATGCTGGTCAGCTCCGAGTTGCGCGAGCCCTCGGTGATCGGCCCCTTGGACCGCCGCTTGGCAGGGCGGTCCTCGGCGGCTTCCAGCTCCCGCGCCAGCCACTCGGGTGTGGGCGGGAGCGACTCGGGGCCGATGTTGAGCGGCACCTGCCACTCGTAGGCCCTGCCGTTGACGACCGACGGGGCGACAACCGCGTAGCCCCCGTCGCCGCGGATATCGACGTGCTCGGCGAGCTTGCTCGCGCTGTTGCGGACGCTCGCCCCGGTCGGCTGGCGCATCCAGTAGTGATGGCCGCCGCGCGGCGTCACCGACTGCGGGAACGATTCGACCGTCGCGGCCCGCCCGTCCGCCGCGAGGTAGGCGTTGTCCATGCCGTCGGTATCCAGAACAAGCATGCACTCGGTCGAGACCGCGAGGTTGGCGCTGGGGTGTCTTTTCCACCACTTGCAGATCACCTCCTCGTCCCGCGAGGCGTCCTTCAAGCCGTTCCTGGTCAGCGGCACCTTGGTGCCGGGCTTGCAGGGGAACACGAAGTACCCCAGCCGGGCCAGGCGGAGCGCCTCTTCGAGCAGCGGGTTCCCCGAGCCGTCCCCGCCCGCGGTGGCGATGAGTGTGTTGATCGTGCTCACAGGCCCTCCTCCTCGAGCGCGCGCTCGATCTCGGCGTTGCGGGACTGGTGAATGGCGGCGGGTTTAGGCTTGTGGCGGCCACGACGGCCCGTGGGCGGGCCGTAGGCCGGGTCGCGGGGAGGAAGAGGGGTCTCGGCGCGGGCGTCGAAGTGGGCAACGTCCGCCTCAGCGAGCCGCTTGCCGAACTCTTCGAGCCAGTCGCTGCGGGTGTACACCCGCCCGCCGAGGCGGATGTGCTGGAGCTTGACCCGCTCCCCGCCCCTGGCCTTGATGCCCTTGCGGCCCCACCGCCACACGGCACAGGCCGACGGCCGGCCGGGCAGCAGCTGCGCCGCCTGGCTCAGCGTCAGATAGAGGAATGTGCTTGCCCCGCAGTCGCCCACCCCCGGTGAGGCATCCTGCCCGATCGTTCCTGTATGCACGGTATCGACTCCTTGTCAGCGCTTTGCAGGCGCTCACAGGGAGTGGCGGAACTTTTGGGGTTACCGCCGGAACTTCCGAGGTTCCCTCAAGAATTTTTCCATATCACCGGCACAGACGGCCGGTAGTGAAAGAACGCCCCGGACCACCCGATCGCTTCGAGGTGTGTTTTCAGATGATCACAGCCGCGTCGCGAGGCAAGCGCATTCTTTGCCTCTCGAATGCGTTTGCGAACCGCCTTTAGGGCTCCTTCGGCTGAGCTCTCGAACGTCCGAATGCGGCCGCGGCGTCCCAGCGCCTTGCCGATCAGAAGATCAATGGTGTCGATTTTGGCTCTGATGTGCGATTGGTCTTCTGGCTTGGTCAACTCGAGTTCAGCCCGCAACTCCACGACTTTGTTGCGAGCATCGCTGAGCGCCTCCTCGTCCATGATCAATTGGGTGGTATCGCCCGGCTGGAGTGCATCAAAGTCGATCTTCTTGTATGACTCCGGATTCTGGGCATCGACTTTGGGCGACTTTGCGTGCTAGAGGGTTAGCGTCTTCACGGACACTTCCACGCCGGGGTTCATCAGGAGGTACTGGATGTCAAGGAAGCCCTTTCTATCGCCGACAGTCGAGATCACCTCGCCCGCTACAACGACCTCCCAATCACAGCCCGTCTTCCGGAATGCGTAATAGTCGCTGGGCATTCGATTGTCCAACTTGCCGGCGGGCTTTGAAGCCTGACTCAGCAACTCTTCAATCGCCAGAACCGACGCGGCACAGAGGGTCGATTCCATGATGGCTCGACAACACGGCAGCGGGTACTTGAAGTGCTCGTCAAATGCTGGCCATAGCGCCTGCCATCCTGAAAGCGTCCTCCGCTGTTCTTCAAGCGCAGCGGCGGCATCGTCAGAGTTGCGGGCGGCGCTTGGCGCGATCCGTTCGATCTGCCGGAGCGATCCCTCCACCGGGCAGAAGCCGTCCGCTGTTACGATTGTCCGCGGCGCGGCGATCGAGGCAGGTTCCTCGCAAGTCCATGCCAGAGCGAACGTCAAGGCATTCCATCGCCATGCGTGTTGGTGCATCGCTAAGGGATAGACATAGAACGGGGTGTGCAGGTTGCGAGTCGCCGCGGGGACTTGCTGCCATGCGTGCGACGACAGCCGTTCATACTCGCTGAGCCACTCTTCGGTCTCCTTTGACCGTTTCCCGAGCGACAGTTCATAGCGAAGATGGGCGATGGCCTCGAGATCGGCCCGGTCGTGGGCCGCGTGCAGTGCCTTCCTCTGGAGTTCTACGAATCGCGTGTCGCGTTGGCCGAGCACCCCGATCTGGTACAGGCGGCACGGTTCGTTCTTGTTCTGGATCAGGCCGAAGCCATCTCGTGACAACGCTACTGATACCCCCGACTTCACGAGCCCAAGACCCGGTTTATCGCTTGTCGCATGCGGCTCCCTCGCCATCCAGAGCGCCGGCGCTCCTGCGCCGTGGAACTCGTCCGAGGCCGGTGGCGGCGCATCTACCGCCGCCATGAAGCAGTACAGGGGCTCGGGACAGGACTTGTTGTGCTGTTCGAACTTCTTTGCGAGCTGGCGCAGTGCCTTTGTACGCGGCCGGTCAATGCAACCCTGCATTGGTGACTCCCCAGAGACCTCCGTCACGCGCTTGCAACCTTTGCACGCACGCGCGGCTCATTTCAATTGGGCCATGTACCGACCAAATGGGTCAAGTTCGAACCGCGGCAAAGGCGCGTTTTTAGTACAAGAATCTGCACCTCACCCCACTTTCTTCAGCACCTCCGCCACCTTCGACTCGTCGCGCTCGGCGTAGACCGCGTCGGTGACCAGCGCCGAGGAGTGCCCCAGCACCAGCTGCGCGGCCTCGAGCCCGAAGGACTTCCGGATCTCGGTTGCGGCGGTGTGCCTCAACTGGTTCGGGTGCCAGGTATGGGCCTTCCGCCACGCCTCCGCGTCCTCGCCATCGGGCACCGGGAACACCAGTTCGCAGGCCCGCTGGATCGCCCGGCGGTACGAGGCCACCGTGTACGCGTCCCCAATGGTCCGGTCGGTTGACGCCGGGATGACCGGGGCCTTGCGGTGCGTCTGGCACCCGGCGTAACGCTCCCGCTCGGCGTCCTTCGGCGAGAACAGCGGCGCATCCACCGGGCGGCTGGCCATGAACGGGGCCAGCACCTCCTGCGCCCGCGGCCCGAAGTACACCGTCCGGCTCTTGCCGTAGTGGGCGGTCTTGTGCGCCCGCAGCTCGGCCTTCCAGGGGTCGTGCCGGGTGTCGATGTCGATCGCCCGCAGGTCGATCAGCTCGCCCGGCCGCGCCCCGGTGAGCAGTTGCAGATCGATCAGCGCCGCGACCTGCCTGCTGACGTACCTCTTGAC
>JAEYNG010000262.1 GCA_023412695.1 Planctomycetota bacterium
GCGGGCGGGAGCGGGGCGAATGAGCGCATCGGGTCGCTGTGCGACGTTTTCTGCGCCGAGGGTGGGGGCGGGTTTGTCGGCTGCCGAACGGCGATGGGCAAGCGATTGCTGCGCGAATGGCTGTGCCGGCCGCTATGCGACCGCGAGCGGATCGAGTCGCGGCAGCAGTGCGTTGCGACATTGATCAGCGATCGGCGGGCGGCGGCGGAGCTAGGGGCCGCGCTTGGCGCGGTGCAGGATGTTTCGCGGATGGCGGCGCGGATCGCGCTGGCGCGGGCGACGCCGCGGGACGTGGTGGGGCTGGGGAAGTCGGTGGGGCAGGTGCGGGTGGTGGCGGATGCGCTGGAGAACGCGCAGGCGTTTGCTGAGCAGTTGACGGCGCTGCGGGCGATCGAGGGGCGGCTTGGGGAGTTGGCCGCGCGGATCGTTGCGTCGTGCGTGGATTCGCCGCCGGGGCACCTGCGCGACGGCGGGCTGGTGCGGGACGGGGTGGATGCGGAGCTGGATGAGGCGCGGCTGTTGCAGCGCGACAGCGCGCAGTGGATGGCGGAGTATCAGCAGACGCTCACCACGACGCACGATTTGCCGAGCCTGAAGGTCGGGTACAACAAGATCTTCGGGTATTACATCGAGCTGCCGAGCGCGCAGGCCAAGCGTGCGCCGGCGGAGTTCACGCGGAAGCAGACGCTCAAGAGCGCGGAGCGGTACATCACGCCGGAGCTGCGGGAGTTTGAGCGGAAGGTGACGACCGCCGAGACGCGGGCGATCGCGCGGGAGCTGGCGATCTTCGAGAGCCTGTGCGGCGCGGCGTCAGAGCTGATTCCGCAGATCGCGCAGTTCGCCGACACGGCGGCAGAGCTCGACGTGCTGCTGTGCTTCGCCGATAAGGCGGCGCGGCGAGGCTGGGCGCGGCCGGAGATCGTGGCCGAGCCGGTGGTCAGGATCATCCAGGGCCGCCACCCCGTGCTCGACGAACTGCTCGAGGGCGCGGGCGGGGGGTTTGTGCCCAACGACGCCGAGCTGGGCGGCGAGTGCGGGACGCTCGCGCTGATCACCGGGCCCAACATGGCCGGCAAGAGCACGTTCATCCGGCAGACCGCGCTGCTGGTGCTGCTGGCGCATTGCGGGAGCTACGTGCCTGCCGCCGCGGCGACGATCGGCTTGACGGACCGCATCTTCACGCGCGTGGGGGCGGATGATGCGCTGCACGCGGGGCAGAGCACGTTCATGGTGGAGATGACCGAGACCGCGCGGATCCTGCATCACGCGACGGCGCGGTCGCTGGTGGTGCTCGACGAGATCGGGCGGGGGACGTCGACGCTCGACGGGCTGAGTTTGGCGTGGGCGATCGCGGAGACGCTGGCCGCGGGCGGCGCGGCGGAGAATGGGGCGGGCGGGCCGCGGACGTTGTTTGCGACGCACTATCACGAGCTGACGCGGCTGGAAGAGATGATGCCGGGGCGTGTGCGGAACCTGCACGTGAGCGTGCGGGAGTGGGGGGACGAGATCGTGTTCCTGCACCGCATCCTGCCGGGGAAGACGGACCGGTCGTACGGCATCCACGTTGCGAAGCTCGCGGGGATGCCGGCGGGGACGGTGGCGCGGGCACGCGAGGTGCTGGAATCACTGGCGGTGCACCAGGCGGAAGGGGTGGTTGAGGACGCGGCGAGTGATCCGGCGGCGGGGACGAACGGCCGCGGATCGGCGCGGAAAGGGAAGGGCGCCGCCGGGGCGTCGGCGTCCGCGGGCGAGGGGCAGCTTGCGCTGTTCACGCAGTATGTGCAACACCCGGCGGTGGATGGGCTGCGGGAGGTGAAGATGGAGGCGCTGACGCCGCTGGAGGCGTTTGATACGCTGAGGCGGTTGAGGGGGATGGTGGGGGAGTAAGTCGTACCACGAACGTGCCGCGCTGATGTTGGAGGTCGCAATGATCGATCCGGAGCGGACGTATGACTATCTCGCGAAGTCCCGGGCGAGGATTCTCGGCTGGTCGCGCGGACGCAGCGAGGCGGAGTGGTCGCGTGAGTTCCCGATCGGTCTCGGCACGCTGGCGCGGACGTTGACGCACGTCATGATCTGCGAGGAGTTCTATGTGCGGCGGATGCGCGGCGAGACGGTGCCGCCCTACGAGCAGTGGCCAATCAAGGATGAGCAGCCGCCGCGGTTTGAGGTGATCGAGCGTGAGTGGGGGCGGATCGAGACGCGGACGCGAGAGACGATCGCGGAGATCACGAGCGCGGGAGAGTGGGGGCGGGTAATGACGTATGTCGTGCAGCAGGACGACGGGAAGAGGGTGGAGATCAGCGCGACGAAGGGGGACATCCTCACGCAACTGGTGCTGCACGAGGTGCACCACCGGGCGCAGGCGATGAACATCCTGCGGCAGCTTGGAGGGGTGAAGCTGGAGGACATTGATTTCAATACGATGATGTATACACGGAGGGAGCTGGCGTGAACGGTTTCGACGAACGCGCGCTAAACCAAGCCGATGACTGAACAGGACTCAAAGCCACAGTTTGAACACCATGTGCATGTGAAGCGCAGGGAAGCGTTTCTTCGCCGGATTATGCAACTGTTCGAGGCCGACGGTCTGATGTCGGTCGAAGGCACGCTCAAAGAATGCCGCTTGCCAACGGAGTGGATTGTCGCACAGAACGAGGCACGCGGACTCAAGCCGGCAACGATCTGGCCAGAGCTTGACTTTCTTGTTCTCAAGCTTTGCCCTGACCGGGTTGAGCCGATCGCTCGCGAGCTGGTGCGTTTGGGGTTGCGCGGCCCGGTGATCCACATCCAGATTGAGGCAAACAACTCGATGCAGCTCGGCGCTTACGACCACTTTCATCCGGAGTGTGTTGTAACGGGTCCGGGCGTGTCCGCGCAGCTGCTGCAGGAGTTGAAGCAGGCGGGGACAATCATCGGTTTTTCGCCTCTGTGAGACCAACGAGACGTGTTGCAGGGCAAGCCCGGTCAAAGGCTCGAAACGATGAGTACCGCGACGGCTGACCAGATGACGCAGCCGGTGGTGAGCATGAGCTGATCGAGGGCAATGGCTTTGGTGTCCTGCCAGACGAGGCGGGTTTCGCGGACGCTTCGCTGCGCTAGGAAGCAGAACCACAGGAGTGTGACGGCGAAGACGGCCCAGCGTGTGGGGCCGGTCGGCCAGAGGCTGATCGCCAGCCAGAGTGGGATGAGAAAGATGTGGCCGGCGAAGGCGACGCCGAGCAGCGCGAGCGGGGCGGCGAGGATGATGAGCAGCGTGCGCACGCGGCTGGGCGGGCGGTCGAGCAGCGGGTGGAGCATGGGGGACCAGATCCTCACACGGCGATTGTTGGTGCGCGGTAAGCTGCGGGGATGAACAGCGGAACACTTGCTCTGGCGGCGGCGGTTGTGTGGGGGCTTGTCGGGGCGGGGCTGAGCGGGTGTGCATCGGATCCTGTGCCGGGGCCCGCGAAGGAGCGACAGTCATCGCTGTCGCCGGAGACGTCAAGCATGACGAGCGTTCAGGGTGAGGTGTTGGCCGTGCTCGATATGCTGCACGCGGCGGCGGCCCGGGCGGATGAGCAGGCGTACTTCGGTTTGTTTGCGCTCGAGGCGGTGTTCATCGGGACCGATGCCGGGGAACGGTGGACGAAGGAGGAGTTTCGCGCGTACGCGAAGCCGTACTTCGACCAGGGGAAGGGCTGGACGTATGTGCCGCGGGAAGGGTCGCGGCACGTGACGGTGTTGCCCGATGGGGATGAGCGGGTGGCGTTCTTCGAGGAACTGCTCGACAACGAGAAGTACGGGACGTGCCGCGGAACGGGGGTGGTGCGGAAGGTGCGCGGGCGTTGGCTGGTGAGCCAGTATCACCTGACGTTCCCGATTCCGAACGAGATGGCGGAGCGGGTGACGGGGGAGATCAAGGCGTGGGAAGGCGGGAAGCAGTAGGCGGTCACCGATTCACTGCTTTGTGCGGCTCCCTCGTGCCCGCGGTGTGCGCGGCTGTCGAGTCCTTCATCGCCGCCTCAACCAGCGCGCGGATCGCCCACTGCTTCATACGGCGGGCCTGCTTCGCGTCGAGCCGCAGGACATCTTGGAAAACGATCATCGACTCGAGGCCGAAGATGAGCGAGAGGGACGCGACGAGCGGGCGGTAGGCCTTGGGGTCAAGCTGGCCGCGGGCGGGGGCGAGCGCGGCCTCGATCAACGGCACACGCCGGTTCTGCCGCAGCGGCGTGGCATCGCCGCCGCGATCGTCAGACACGGATCGCTGCAGCGCGGCCGCGAGCATTATGCGGAGCTGTCGCTCGTTGCGGTAGGACATCTCGTGCAGCGCGGCCTCGGCCTTGTCGACGCGGGTGACGGGGTCGGTGGAGCGATCGCCGGCGAAGAGCGCGGCGGGGTCGGGCGCGGCATCGTCGATCGGCGCTTCGACGAGCAGGTGCTCGACCGTCGGAAAGTAGCGGTACGCGGTCGCGCGCGAGACCATCGCCTCCGCGGCGATGTCGTCCATGGTCGGCGAACGGCCCTGCTTGAGCAGCCGCGCCGCGGCGGCGAGGAGATCCTTCCGCGTGCGGTGTCGCTGGTTGGGTCGGCCGGTGGCGGCGGGCTTGGGCATGGCTTTGCCTGTCGGTGAGTGAGCCGCGGACTTCAGCACTGGATCGACGGGAGCGAGGGGCCGGCCGCACGGGCGTACGGGCCGATGGCCATGGCGTTGAGGACTTTGGCAACGCGGAAGCCGCGGGTGAGGGCAGCGCGGAAGAGGTCGTGCTGGCTCATCGGCACGATGATGACGGCCATGGGGGGCGGAACGTTTCGCGCGGTGTGCGCGGCGAGGGCGAGGAGATCGTCGTTCGTCTCGGCGGCCGAGTGCCCGAAGAGCGAGGCGATCTGGTATGCGACGATGCGGCCAGCTTGCACGCGGACGAAGGCGGGGAGGCCGAGGGCCAAGAGCGAGGCGGCATCGTTGGCGCGGGAGATGTTGTGGCAGCGCTGCGAGAGCGCGGCGATGGCGGGGAGGTCGGCGGTGGTGGCGGGGCGGCAGGCAGGGTCATCGGCTTCGGACGGCCGCGGGTGCATGAGCGCGGCGGCGTCGCGCCACTCGAAGCCGAGGGAGGCGTAGAGCGAGAGTGAGGTCGTGTTGACGGCTTCCTGGAAGAGCCGAAGCGAGAACCGGTCGCCGCGACGGCGGCGGGCCTCGTCGATCGCCCATTGCATGAGCATGCGGCCGACGCCCTTGGACTGGATCGTCGGATCGACGGTGATTGGGCCGACGCCGCAGACATCATCGGCGTGGAGGAGGAAGTTGGAACCGAGGATGCGGCCGTTGTCGATGGCGACGATACCGGCGTAGTCGGGCCGGTTGACGACGGCGCCGATGATGAGGCGGCCGACATCGTGCGTGGGGACATCGGGCGGAACGTTGTGCCGCTCGTGGAGGGTGTTAAACGCGAGGGGGCATATGCGGGCGAGGGCTTCGGTGTGCTCTGGACGGACGGGGATGAGTTGGATGGGCATGGAGAGTGGGGAGTTGGGGGGTTAGTCC
>JAEYNG010000349.1 GCA_023412695.1 Planctomycetota bacterium
TAGCGACACGGTGCGGGTCGAGGGCGTGCCGCTGCGCGTGCTGGTGCGACGGCCGGAGTTCGGGCCGGAGCGGCTGGAGGCGATCGTGCGGCCCGCGCGGCCGGCGGGGATGAGCGACCGCGCGTGGCGCGACGCGGTGTTCACCGTGCACACTGAACGTTTCTACGAGGCATACATCGAGCGGCAGCGGGCGGAGGTCGGCCGGCAGGCGGACCTGGAGCGGCGGCGCATCCCGCGGGGGTTTGATTACGACGCGGTGGCGAACATGCGGACGGAGGCGCGGCAGGCGCTGGCGAAGTTCCGGCCGGAGACGCTCGGGCAGGCGGCGCGGCTGGAGGGGATGACGCCGGCGGATGTCACGCTGCTGGCGGTGCTGATGCGCCAGAAGGTCGAGCGGTAAGAACACGGGCTTCCAGCCGGTGCTCGGGCGTCAGTCCTTGATGGAGTTGATCTCGTCGCGCAGGATCGCCGCGAGCTCGTAGTTCTCGGCGCGGAGTGCGGACTCGAGGCGCTGGCGCAGCTCGGCCTGCTGGCTGATGGGCAGCTTGGGCGTCAGCGCGTCGCGCATGCCCTTGAGGATCTGCACTTCCGCGGCCTGCTCGAAGCCGTCTCCCTCGCCCGAATCGTCGAAGTACTGCTTGAGCGCGGAGAGGCCCTCGTCGATCGCGAGGATCGCGGCCTTGGGCTCGTTGTCGGCGAGCGCCTGGCTGGCCAGGGCCCGGGCCCGCATCATGGTGATGTACGCTCGGAACTGCTCGAGGATGTGCCGGTCGCCCTCGTTCGCGGCGTGACGCGAGCAGAAATCGAGGAGACGCAGGTTGCGCGTGGTGTCGCGGACGACCGCGTCGTAGTCCTCGAGGACCATCATGCAGACGTAGCGGTGGTAGTACTGGACGGCCTCCTCGCGGAGTTCGCGGCAGTCTTCCTCGGAGAGCGTGAAACCGGCCGCGGACCCCTTCTCGGCGGTGTGGTCGTCGAGGCGCGACTCGTGGTACTCGAGGAGGCTCTCGAAGCCGTGGGGGCGCTGGCCGTCCGGCCGCCCGGAGGAACGCATCTGGAGGACGCCCAGGTCCAGACGCAGCTGGATCCTGCTTTCCCCGTCGTCACCCTCGATCAGGCGGACGTTGATCTTGCCCGGCTCGTACGGCCAGTCGTTCAGGATGGGGGTGATGTCGGCACTCACGGTATTCCCCAGCATAAGCCGCCCGTCACGAAAAGGCGGGCGTTGCGACCTTTCAAAGGTACTCTTTGTATACGCCTGAGAGTACCAAAAGGGTCGCTTTGATTGGGATATGGGAGGGTATGAATTGCGGCTTAGAGGGGCGTGGGGCGTGATAACCCGCCCGATCGTGGGGTCTGGGCAAGTCATGCATGGGAGGAGGGTTTGTGCTCACCAGAAAAGGGTGTATTTGGCAAGGCCAAAACTTGACGGGTCGATGCAACCGGTGCGAACGAGGTTTCGAACCGACCGTTGGACGGGAGGGTTGGGTGTCCGTGCACTCCGCCCCCTTTCCTCCGGCGGTTCTCGCCGAAGAGAAGGGTGCACGACAGTGCGAGGTGTAAAGCTTTCCAAAGCGCCGTCCCGGACGGAGTTGCAGTCTGGACTGCAGTTGTATCTCAAGCAGATCAACGAGGTCCCGCTGCTGACGGCCGAGGACGAGAAGACACTGGGCTGGGCGATCATCAACGACAACTGCCCGAAGGCGCGGGAGCGGATGATCCGCGCGAACCTGCGCCTGGTTGTCTCGATCGCGAAGAACTACTCGAACCGGGGCCTGCTTCTGCAGGACCTGATCGAGGAGGGGAACGTGGGGCTGCTGCGCGCGGTGGAGGGGTTCGATCCCGCCCAGGGCGCGCGGTTCAGTACGTACGCGTCGTGGTGGATCAAGCAGGCGATCAAGCGTGCGTTGATCAACGCGGTGCAGCCGATCCACGTCCCGGCGTACATGGTCGAGCTGATCGCCCGCTGGAAGCAGGCGTCGCAGAAGCTCGAGCGCGCCCTCGGCCGGCAGCCCTCGCTGCAGGAGCTCGCCGAGGAGATGCAGCTCCCGCTGAAGAAGATGCGGATCATTAAGCGGGCGGTGAAGGCGTTCCGTGCGCCCGCGCAGGCCCCGCTGGATGACAACGGCGACGTGATGAACATTGGGGACCTGATCGCCGACGACAAGGGCGGTCCCCCGGAGGACCTGGTCTTCAAGGACGACGAGCTCAAGACGATCCGGCGGCTGCTGGACGCGATCGATGAGCGCGAGGCGCGGATTCTTCGGCTTCGGTTCGGCCTTGACGGTCAGGAGCCCTTGACGCTGAAGCAGATCGCCCAGGAGATCGGGATCTCGCGCGAGCGGGTCCGTCAGATCGCCGACGAGGCGCTCGCGAAGCTCAACGCGCAGGTGAACGACGAGCGGCCCAGCCGGTTCTTCCAGCAGCAGCGGGCCGCCATTCTCGACGAAGACGAGCCGCCCCGGCGGCGGTACGCCCGGGCGAGCTGAGCCCGGGTTTCACGACATCCTCTCTCGCGGATAAGGCCCCCGGGCGTTCTGAACGGACGCCCGGGGTCGCTTTTTGAACCGGTCAGGGGGGATCCGGGGCGGCGTCGGCGCGGTAAGGGGA
>JAEYNG010000375.1 GCA_023412695.1 Planctomycetota bacterium
GGCGGGGCGTGGCGGCGAGGTTCGCGCCGGCCGGGCGGCGGGGGATTGCTTGCGTACTTGCACCATTATGCAAGTATTGCATGTGCAACATGCTTCGTCAAGCGGAATCGATCGGTAAGGGCGCTACGCCCCTGCCCACCACCCCAGCTTCACGCCCAGCAAAAGGGCGACGGTGAGCAGCCCGAAGACGGCGCAAGCGGCCTGGAACGGGCGGTCCTTGGTGGCGAGCTCGGTCGGGTCGTCGTGCACGCCGCGTTCGATGAGCACGATGCAGCGGAGCAGCCCGTAGGTCGCGGGCAGCAGCGTGAGCCAGAGCAGGTTGAAGCCGAAGGTGTAGGTCTTGCTCTGCGCGATGACGTAATCAGAATAGCTCAGCAGCGTCGCGACGCCGGTGACGACCACGGACATGCGCAGGAAGTCGTCGGTGTAGAGCGCGTGCACGCCGCGGGCGGCGGCGGCGTTTGCGCCGAGGGTCCGGCGTTCGCCGAGCCGCTTGCCCAGCGCGAGGAACATCGAAACAAAGAACGTGCACGAGAGCAGCCACGCGGAGGGGATGATCGCCACGGCAGCGCATCCGCCGAGCACGCGCAGGACGAAGCCGAGTGACAGGCTCACGACATCGAGCACGGGGTGGGACTTGAAGCTCAGGGTGTACGCCGCGGTGTTGAGCGTGTAGAGCGCAACACAGACCGCCAGCAGCATCCGCGGCGTCTGCCAGCCATCGCCGGCGGGGACGGCGAGGATCGAAGCGACGGCGAGCGCGATCAGTGCGACCGCGTATACCCCGGCGGCGACGGGCGAGACGCGGCCCGCGGCGATCGGGCGCCTGCACTTGCGTGGGTGCGCACGGTCCAGCTCACGGTCCTTGAGGTCGTTGAGCACGTACCCCGCGCTCGCGGCGAAGCCGAACGCGAAGTATGCGCCGAGCGCGGCGATGATGATCCCGGTCCAGCCTGCCGCGCCCATGCCTTCCGCCCCGCCCGCGCTGACCTTGGCCGCGAGGTCGGCGACGCCGTAGACCGGGCCGATGAGGACGAAGCCGCCTTTGACCCACTGCTTCGGCCGCGCGAGCCGGACGAAATCGGCCAACGGCCCGATAAGTCCGCGCCGATCGACACTCGCGGGCTGCACGCCCACGCCGCCGGCCGGGGATGTCGCGGTCTGTTCCATCGCGAAGTGAGTCTATCGGGCGGTCGCCTTTGATCCGCCAGTGATGTGAGTGCGCTGCGGTTGCACCGCGCCAGGTACGCACGGCGCGGCGTCGGCGTTCATGGGCCTCTTCTACCGTGGCGCTGTTGTCGCAACCGCGCGATTCCGATGCGCGGGATCACGAACGTGTGTACGTTCGGTCTATGACGCGCACACATTGCGCGGAAGCGGCGGCGGACAGGCTGAAGACCGCCGCCCCGACGAACACCGACCTGATCGCTGGCATACGTCTCATTGGCCGATACTCTCGCATCCGCCCATCCCACTTGCATACCCGTCCCCCACCCGCACAACAGGCCAGCGTCCCCACCGCACGAAGAGTATGAGTCTGCTTCCGGTACAACGCCAAGATTCCGAGATGGCGAAGCCTTCTTTACGAGCGGCGGTGGTCGCGGCCGCGATCGTGGCGGTGCTCTTCGCTGTGTGCGCGTGGCCGCTGGTCTTCTCGGAGAACCTGCTCGGCCGCGCGGCGTTTGACCAGCTTCACTATCACGAGCCGGCGATCCGCACGTTCGCGGCGGAGCTTCCGAGCCCGAACCTTCGTGATTATCGCTCCGCGACCACGCCGGGGTATCACCTTCTGCTCGCGGTGGTGTGCCGGGTTGTCACCGACTCGGGGATGTGGCTGCAGTTTGTGTCGTCGCTGTTCACGATTGCGCTGCTCGGTGCCTTCGCATTCGTCGCGACGAGGACCGGTCGCGGCCGCATGCCCGGCGCGACGGCGGTGCTGCTCACGCTCCCGATCATCGCATCCATCTATGTCTTCTTTCCCGGCGTGTGGCTGCTGCCGGACAACCTTGGCTGGCTGCTCGTGCTCGGCACGGGGGTGTTGAGCTGGCGCATCGCCGACCGCGGCATATCGATTCCGACGTTTTTCGCGGCCGCGGTTCTGCTCGCGGCGGTCGTGCTCACGCGGCAGAGCCACCTCTGGGTCGCCGCGATGGTGTGGCTGGGCGCGTGGATCGGCGCGTCGCCGATCGGTGATGGCGGCCTCATGGGCGTGCTCTCGCGTCCGTCGCTGCGGGTGCGGGCGTTTCTTGTCGCGCTTGTCGCCACGGTGCCGGCGGTGCTCCTGCTGCTGTACTTCAAGAGCCTGTGGAACGGGCTGACGCCGCCGATGTTCGCGTTTCAGTATCGCCAGTCGTGGAACCCGGCCGCGCCCGCGTTCATCCTCACGCTTGTCGCCATCTTCTCCGTGTTCTTCATGGGGTACATCTGGGACGCGGCGATCCGGATCGCGACACGCCACCCGGTGGAGTTGATCGGCGTGCTCGCGCTCGGCGGGCTGGCCGCGGCGATTCCCGCGACGACCTACGTCCACGAGGAACGCTCGACCGGGCTCTGGAACCTCGTCCGCGTTGCGCCGGTCATTGCCGACCACACAAGTGTCGTGCTGCTGATCGGTGCGCCGCTCGGCGCGTGGGCCATGTGGGCGTGGTTCGAGGCCCTTGGCGCGCGGGCGCGGTGGTTCTTCGTCGGCGCACTGGCCGCGTTCGGCGCGGCGCAGACCGCCAACCCCATCTGCTGGCAGCGGTATATCGAGCCGCTGCTGCTGATCGCCATGGGCTTGGGCGCCGCGAGCCTTCCGCCGGCCCGCGAGCCGGGGAGCACCACGGGCCTTGAGCGGTTCCTTCTTCACGCCGCGCCGATCGCGCGTGTGAAGGGGCCGATCATTCTGGCGGTGCTCTTTGCGGCGCTGGTCGTCCGCAGCCTGCAGCACCCGGACGTGCCGTGGAATACGGAGATCGGCCCGGACGGGCGGCGGCGCGTCGTCGGTGGGGTGCTTGTTATCCCGGGCGTGCGGATGGAGGAGCAGGAGCATCGAATCCCGCGTTCATTACCGGACACTCCTCCGCTCTCGCCAAGCCGGTCCATAGACTCGCCCGAGAGTGACCGATGAATGCCTTACGCATGAATCCTGCCGCGGCCAACAACGGCGCCAAGCCCAGGGTCGCCCTCATCACCGGCATCACCGGGCAGGACGGCTCGTACCTCGCCGAGTTCCTGCTCGAGAAGGGGTACGAGGTGCACGGGATCGTGCGGCGGGCGTCGCTCTTCAACACGGCGCGGATTGACCATCTGTATAACGACCCGCACGCCCGCACGCCGGCCACGCGCATGGGGCGGATGACGCTCCACCACGGCGACGTCACCGACGCGAACATCCTCGAGCGGCTGGTGCGGTCGATCGCGCCGGACGAGGTGTACAACCTTGCGGCGCAGTCGCACGTGCGTGTGTCGTTCGAGATGCCGATCCACACGATGGAGAGCGCGGGGTCGGGGGCGATGAAGCTGCTCGAGGCGGTCAGGGACTATCAGCAGGTGTCCGGGCGCGTGGTGCGGTATTACCAGGCCTCCAGCAGCGAGATGTTCGGCGCAACGACGGAGTCGCCGCAGAACGAATCGACGCCGTTCCGGCCGCGGAGCCCGTACGCGATCGCCAAGCTCGCGGCGCACTTTGCGACGGTCAATGCGCGCGAGGCGTACGGGATGCACGCGTCGTGCGGGATCCTGTTCAATCACGAGTCGCCGCGACGCGGCGAGACGTTCGTGACGCGGAAGATCACCCGGGCGGCGACGCGCATCAAGCTCGGACTGCAGGAGTACTTGTACCTGGGCAACCTCGACGCCGAACGCGACTGGGGCTTCGCGGGGGACTATGTGCAGGCGATGTGGATGATGCTGCAGCAGGACACGCCGGACGACTATGTGATCGCCACTGGGCGGTCGATGTCGGTCCGGACATTCGCGGAAAAGGTCTTTGCGCTCCTTGAGCTTAATGCCCGGAAGCACATCAAGATCGACCAGCGCTACATGCGTCCGGCGGAGGTGGCGCACCTGTGCGGCGATGCCTCCAAGGCGAAGCGCGTCTTGGGGTGGGCGCCGACCACGACCACGGACCAGCTCATCGCGATGATGGTCGAGAGCGACATGCGCATCGCCCGGCGGGAGCGCACCCTCCGCGACGCCGGGCATGACCCCGAGCCCGCGTCGGCGCAGGGGTGAGTTCGTCTCCCCTTTTACGCCCAGGTCCGGCACGCCCCCTTCCGGCCCCGGCCACGTCCTTGAGCGGGGCGCACCGCTGACCGATGACTACCGCGGCCGCCGCGCACGCATGGCGCGCGGGGCGTTGCCGCTTGCGCAGGGAGACTTCATCGATGCCTCCACCCCCCTTCCAGCCACCGACTCAGGGCCTTCCCCGCGGCCCGCGCAGCGGCTCGCATTCGCTCGGGGCCGTTGACCAGTCGTCGGCGGGTCCGAGAACATTCGGCCCTAACACCCCGGGCCTAGAGTCCGTAGGACCGCGGCCGGGCGAGGTCCGTCGCCCTGACGAAGAGGTCCGAGCAGGCAGCACGTTCAGAGAGAGTCCACTCCAACCGAGCACCGGCGCGCCCGTCGATCGGGCGGAGCAGCGGCTGGCAGAGCCGCGCCGGCACGTCTGAGCCAGGCACCCAATCCACAACAACCCGGCGCGTCACGCACGCGTCCGCACGCACCAAGGCTTGAAAGGTCAGTTCCCCATGTCGAGCAAGGATCAACCCATCGTTGTCTGCGGCGGCGGCGGTTTCATCGGCGGCCATCTCGTCGGCGAGTTCCGCCGGATGGGGTACCGGAATATCCGGTCGATCGACATCAAGCCGCTGGACGAGTGGTACCAGGTCTTCCGCGACGTGAAGAACATGCAGCTCGACCTGAAGGACCTGGGCAACTGCCGCAAGGCCTTGCGCGGGTGCGAGGATGCGCAGGTCTTCCAGCTCGCCGCGGACATGGGCGGCATGGGGTTCATCGAGAACAACAAAGCGCTGTGCATGCTGAGCGTGCTGACGAACACGCACATGCTCATGGCGGCCAACGAGGTGGGCGTTGACCGGTTCTTCTACAGCTCGTCCGCGTGCGTGTACAACGCCTCGAAGCAGAAGGACCCGAACGTGACCGCCTTGAAAGAGGAGGACGCGTACCCGGCGATGCCGGAGGACGGCTACGGCTGGGAGAAGCTGTTCAGCGAGCGCATGTGCCGCCACTTCCGCGAGGACTTCGGCCTGGCGACGCGCGTCGCGCGGTTCCACAACGTCTACGGCCCGAACGGCACCTGGGAGGGCGGGCGCGAGAAGGCCCCGGCGGCGATCTGCCGGAAGGTCATCAACGCGGTTCACACCGGCAACCACAAGATCGAGATCTGGGGCGACGGCACGCAGACGCGTTCGTTCATGTACATCACGGACTGCACCAAGGGCATCCGGATGCTCACCGACTCGGACTTCACGCAGCCGATCAACCTCGGCTCGAGCGAGCTGGTGAGCATCAACCAGCTCGTGTCGATCGCGGAAGAGATCGCCGGGATCAGGCTCGAGCGGTCGTACAAGCTCGATGCGCCCAAGGGCGTCGCCGGGCGCAACAGCGACAACACCCTCATCCAGCAGGTCTTCAACTGGGAGCCGGACACGCGCCTGCGCGACGGCATGGAGAAGACCTACCGCTGGATCTACGACGAGTTCATGGCTAAGTACGGCTCGGGCGCGCCCGCGGCCGCGCGGAACGGCGTCGCGAAGTCTCCGTCGCGCAAGGCCAAGCCCGCCCGCAAGGCGAAGACTGTCGCCAAGAGCAAGAAGAAGGCCGCCAAGCCCGCGTCGAAGGCCCGCGCGGGGAAGCGCCGCGCCCCCGCACGCACCCGATGATCGCGCACCGATCGTGAGCTCCGCCGCATGGCCGCGAACACGCAACCCTCACCGCGCTCGGGCACGATCCTCGTCCTGAGCCAGGTCTACGTCCCCGATCCTGCGAGCGTGGGCCAGCACATGGCCGACGCCGCGGCGGAGCTCTCGCAGCGCGGTCATCGCGTCGTCGTGCTCACTTCCGCGCGCGGGTACGACGACCCGACCGTGAAGTACCCGCCGCACGAGACGCGCGACGGCGTCGAGATCCGGCGCTTGCCGTTCTCGAGCTTCGGCAAGGCTTCGATCCCTCGCCGGCTGCTCGGCGGCGTGCTGTTCATGCTGCAGTGCATCGTGCGCGGGCTCTTCACGCCCAAGCTCGAGGCGATCCTCGTCAGCACGTCGCCGCCGATGTGCGCCGCCGCGGCGATGGTGATTGCTTTCTTTCGGCGTGTGCCGATCAAGTACTGGGTGATGGACCTGAACCCGGACCAGATGATCGAGTTGGGCAAGCTGAGGCCCGACGCCCTTCCGGTCAAGCTCTACAACACCTTCAACCGCATGATCCTGCGGCGATCGGCGGACGTCGTCGCGCTCGACCGCTTCATGGCGGCGCGGCTGAACCGCAAGATCGACGTCAACCACAAGCTCGCGGTGATGCCGCCCTGGCCGCACGACGACCATCTCGGCATCGTCCGGCACGAAGAGAACCCGTTCCGCAAGGAGCACGGGCTCGACGGCAAGTTCGTGATCATGTACAGCGGCAACCACGGGTTCTCGACGCCCGTCAAGACGGTCGTGGACGCCGCGCTCAAGCTCCAGCACCGCGACGACATCGTGTTCATGTTCATCGGCGGCGGCGTCGGCAAGAAGGACGTTGACAACGCGATCGCCGAGCACAAGCCGAAGAACATCGTCAGCCTGCCGTACCAGCCGCTCGACCGCATCAAGTACTCCCTCTCCGCGGCGGATGTGCACCTCGTCAGCGTCGGCAACGACGTTGTCGGCGTCGTCCACCCGTGCAAGGTCTACGGCGCGATGGCGGTGTCGCGGCCCATCCTGCTCCTCGGCCCGGACCCGGGCCACGTCTCCGACCTCGTGCGCGACCACCGGCTGGGCTGGCAGATCACTCACGGCGATGTGGATGGCGCGGTGAAGACGCTCGAGGCGATCGTCGCCACGCCGCGGGCCGAGCTCGACGCAATGGGTGAACGCGCCCGCGACCTCATCGACCGCGAGCTGAGCAAGCAGGTGCTCTGCGGACGGTTCTGCGATGTTGTCGAGAGCGGACTCGCCGGCAGCGACGTCGCTCACCGCAGTTCACCCGCCCAGCACGCCGCCGCGGAACGCGCCGCCTGAGTCTTCACCTTCACCATGATCACCAAGTACGTCTTCATCCAGGACGACCCGTTCTACCTGCCCAAGGTGCTGGACAAGTACCTGCGCGAGTTCGGCGACTCGACCGCGGGGATCAACATCCAGCCCAACACGCAGGGCAAGCGGACGGTCTTCCAGACGGCGATGGACCTGCTGAAGATGTACGGCCCGTGGTACTTCCAGTGGAAACTGCGGCACTACATCTGGAACAAGGTCAAGGCCAAGGTCGTCAACGGCTGGCTCGGCTCCACGCGCCGCTGCTACACCGTTGAATCCGTCGCTCGCAAGTACGGCGTGCCCGTCCACCGCACGAGCGACGTCAACAGCGAAGAGTTCCGCAAGCTGCTGCGCGACCTCAACGTCGGGTTTATCGTCTCGATCTCCGGCACGCAGATGTACCGCAAGCCGCTGCGCGAGCAGACGAAGTATGGCATCGTCAACTGCCACGGCGCGCTGCTGCCGAAGTATCGCGGCCTGATGCCCAGCTTCTGGACGCTCGCCAACGGCGAGAAGGAGGGCGGCGTCAGCGTCCACTTCGTTGACGCCAAACTCGACAACGGCCCGATCGTCGTGCAGAAGAAGTATCGCATTCACTCGCGCGACACGCTCGAGGACATCATGGCCCGCGGCAAGGACCTCGCGGCGGAGTGCATCATCGAGTGCGTGCGGATTGTCGAGGACGCGGCCGACAGAGGCATCGAGCCCCCCACCACGCCCAACCCCGAGAGCGAACTGACGCACTTCTCGATGCCGACGAAGGCGGATGTGGATAGGTTCAAGGCAGGCGGACATCGGTTCTTCTAGGCACTCACCGCGGAGGCGCGGAGAACGCAGAAGCTAACCTGGAGCGAACGAAACTGCGCGGCTCAGATCTGGTTCGCGCCGGTGCAGCGGATTGTTGACTCAGGAGTGCCCAAGAGTTGGCGCGACTGGCAGAGCATCCTTCCCTCGCGTCCTCCGCGTCTCTGCGGTGAATGAGTAAGCCGATGCCCGACGCACGCGACATCACCCACGCACTCTCCTTCGACATCGAAGACTGGTTCCACATCGTCGAGGTGAAGGCCGTCGAGGATCCGTCGCAGTGGCCTGCGCTCTCGGCCCAGTCATCGCTCGTGGAGCGTTACACCGACCTCATCCTGAAGATCTGCGACGACCACCGCGCCCGCGGCACGTTCTTCATGCTCGGGTGGATCGCCGAGCGGCACCCCGCGCTCGTCAATCGCATCGCCGACGCGGGGCACGAGCTGGGCACGCACTCGTTCTGGCACCGCAAGGTCTACGAGCTCACGCCCGAGACGTTTGACAGGGACATCAAGGACTCGCTCGCGGCGATCTCCGCCGCCGCGCCGGCGACCGCCATCCGCGGCTTCCGCGCGCCATCCTTCTCCATCACGCCCGGGACCGAATGGGCGTTCGACGTGCTGCTCGACAACGGCATCACCTACGACGCGAGCCTCTTCCCTGCACCCCGTGGCCATGGCGGCTACGCCTGCACCCGCGGCCCGCACACAATCTTTACGCCCAAGGGCCGCGAGATCGCGGAACTGCCGATGTCCATCGCGCACTACGGCCCGGCGAAGCTGTGCTACTCCGGCG
>JAEYNG010000409.1 GCA_023412695.1 Planctomycetota bacterium
GCGCGGGCCAGACGCGCCGCCATGCCCAGGCGCCGAGCGCGGCGAGGCCGATGACCAGCAGCGCGAGGCGCAGCCAAGAGGGGGAGCGCAGGAAGAAGTCGGCGAAGGCAAGGACGAGGACCGCGGCGAGGGCCGCGCCGGCGAGCCAGGCGATGCGCTCGGTCGTCAGGAGGATGCGCACCCACGTCCGGATGCGGCGCAGCACCCTGATCGCGGGGTCGAGCCCGCTGTCCTCCGAGCCGCCAGTGGTTGTCTCGCGATCCACACGACCTCCCTGCCGGCCAACAGCCCAGCCCCCGATTCAGAGTATCGACAACCGCACCCTGCCCACCACCTTCCTTTATGTACCGATGTCCGGCGGGAACGGGTCGTGGAGTTTGCGCGCGGGAGGAGTTTCTCCGGATTCGCGCGCGTCGGGTCCGAGAATCGGGGGGTCAGGCAAGCTTGAGGAGGCGACGGCCGACCCACTCGATGGTGAGGAACAGGACCACCAGAATGAGGGCGAGCGGGGTATCCCAGAGGGTTTCGACATCGGGCTCGCCGGTGAGCTTGAGGCGGCGGTTTGGGAGGAGGGATTCGAGCTTGGTAAGTTCAGTGGGGGCAAGGACTTGGCCGCCGGTGGCCTCGGCGAGGCGGGCCAGGGCGGCGTGGTCTGTCTGGGGGGTGCGCAGCTCGTCGTCGGCCTGCCAGACCTCGGCGCGGACGTCGAGGCCGCCAGCCGCCGCAATGAGGGGGTCAATTGCCTCGACTTTGTATCTTCCCGACATTGTCGGGAGCCAGGTGGTGGTAAAAGTTCGTGCGCCGGCGGCGGCGGCGCCGGGGCGGGGGTTGCCCTCGGTGGTCAGGGTGAGCTCCATTGAGCCCGCGTCATCCGGGGAGGGGGTTGTCCCGTTTGACTCGACGTTGCCCTCGCGGGTGATGCGGACGCGCATGGAGCCGGGGGCGGACTGCACGAGGGACTGGTCGAGGAGGGTCAGCTCGATCTGGGCGGGGCGGTCGACCTCGCCGCGGCGGGGGGAGACTTCGAGCAGGGCGGGCTTGCCGGAGCGCGCGAGGCTTTCGCGGCCGAGGAGGCGGACCATCTGGAGCCAGAAGCGTTCGGGGAGCATCTCGCCGCGGCCGTAGCGCCAGCGCCAGATCTCGTCGGTGGCGACATAGAGGACGCGGCCCGCGCCGAAGCGCATGGACATGACGAGGGGCTGGGTGCCGTCGGCGGGGCTGGTCGCGTCGGCGGGCTCGGCGACGGCGAGGACTTCGGTCGTCGGCTTGAGGATCGAGGCGTCGATGCGCTGCGCCCAGTAGAGGTTGGCCCAGACGGTGGCGGCGTCGGAGAGCACGGGCGGCCAGTAGAGGCCGGACGCGTCGGGCGCATCGGCGAGGCGCAGGACGCCGAGACGCTCGGCGGCGAGGGTGGGCTGCATGAGCACGGGCGAGCCGAAGGTGGGGAGGCCGCCGCCGGTGCGGGTGGTGATGCCGACGCCCTCGGCGAGAGAGAAGGGGAGGAGGTCGGCGAGGTCGGTGCCGCGCCACGCGCCGGGCATGCTGCCGTCGCCGCCGATGAAGATGAGTCCCGCGCCGCCGGCGGCGATGCGTTCGCGGAGCTGGGCAAGCTGCTCGGGAGCGAAGACGCCGGGGTAGACGTCGCCGATGATGAAGACATCGAACTGCGCCCACTCCTCGGGGCTGCGCGGGAGGGCGTCGAGGGTGATCGCGCCTTCCTGGAGGTATCGGCGGCCGGGGGCGAGCAGGAGCGCGGCGGCGGAGATGGATTCCTCGCGCACGAGGAGCGTGCGGAGGAAGCGTGACTCCCAGCGCGGGTAGCCGTCGATCGCGAGTACGCGCACCGGTCGGTCCACGAGCTCGATCGCGAACTCGGAGTGGTTGTTGGCCTCGACGAGGTCGGGTCCGCCTCCGCCGGAGCGGATGCGCACGGCCCACTTGCTCGCGCCGGCGCGGGTGGGCTTGTGCGTGAGCGTCACGCGGGCGCGGCGTTCGGGCTGGTCGGTCGATCCGGGGTCGTCCCACTCGACGGGCTTGGTGTCGAGGATTGCGCCGGTGTCCTGATCGATGAGCTCGACGGTCGCGCCGTCGAGGGCGCGGTCGCCGCCGAACTGCTCGACTGCGACCTGCACGGGCACGGCGTCGCGCACGAAGGCGAGGCGCGGCGACTCAACCTCCAGCAGCGCGAGGTCGGCGACGGGGTCGGGGGAGCCGAGCGGCACGGCGAAGACTGGCACGCGCTCCTGCTCCAGCCGGCGCATGACGGCGCGGGAGGGCTCGTCCGCGCTGCGGCCGTCGGAGAGGACGACGACGCCGGAGACGGGTCTGGCGGCGGCGCGGCGGAGGGCCTGCTCAAGCGAGCGGCCGACGCTTGTCCGCCGGCCGGTGGCGTCGCCGAGCGCGGGGACGCCGTTCTCGGTGAGCGGGAGCTCGAATGTTCCGGAGTCGAAACCGAGCCAAACGACGACGCGGTCTTCGGCGAGCTTTGCGAGTTCGTTCTGTGCGCCGGCGAGGGTGGTGCGGAGCTGCTCGTCGCGCGTCGTGCGCGCGGAGCCGGTCGCGCCGCCGACATCCTGCACGCCTATGGAGGCGGAGCGGTCGGCGAGGACGAGGACCCAGTCCTTTTCTTCGGTTTCGTTGGGCTTGATGAGTCGCGGCCCGGCGACGAGCACGGCGAGCAGGACGAGCAGCGCGCTGCGGAGCGCGGCGAGGAAGACGCGTGCGCCGGCTGAGCCTTCGAGGCGGCGGTAGGACCACGTGGCCATGGCGACGGCCGCGAGCACGACGAGGGCCCAGCCCCACGCGGGGATGGGGCGTTCGAAGCCGAACTCGACGCCTTCCATGCCGGGCGTGAGCGTGTCGAGGTCGAGCAGCCAGCGGAGGGCGTTGTTCATGCGGCCGCCTCCACGGCGGGCACGATGGCGCGCGGGCTGTTGACGCTGACAATGGACGCGTGGCTGGCCCAGCGGGCGAGGATGATCTCGATCAGGCCGAGGGCGAGCGCGGCGACGAGCAGGGGGAAGGAGATCGGCGAGCCCTGCTCGCTGGTTCCGATCGCGGCGGCGAGCGCGGTGCCGACGTTTGTCGGCCCGGCGGCGGCGGTGCTGGCGGCTCCGGCGTTGGGGAGCCACGTGACGCGGGGCGTGGATGCGCCGGACTCGTCGGCGGTGACGATCCCGGCGAGCCATGCCTGCACGGCGTCGCGTGCCTGTGCGCCGGTGCGCGTGGCCGCGGGGTCGGTGTTGACGGCGATGACGCCGCGGCGTGCGCCGCGTTCGTCGCGCGCCTGCCAAACGCCTGCGCGGCGGATCGGTTCGCCGGCGACGCCCGCGTCATCGATGCGCACGGTTCTTGCGGCGGCGGTATCGGCTGCGGCGATGCGCGCAAGCTCGGTCGCGCGGCGGCCAACGAAGGGGCGGGAGCCGGCGACTGTCCACGCCGCGCCCTTGGCACGTCCGACACCCTGCAGCACCAGCTCGTTCAGCAGGGGCACCATGAGCGGCTTCGTGGGGAGGTCGGTCCACGAGAGGTCGAGCGCGGCGGCCATGTAGACGAGCACGCCGCGACCGTCGCTTGATGCGGTGGCCGGTCGAGGCGCGGCGGTGCTGTCGGCGTCTTCGCGCACGCCGACGTTGCCCATCCAGAGCAGGGGGGTGCCGTCGTGCAGGGCGAGCACGGTCCGGCCGGGCATGGCAGCGCCGTGGGCGGCGGATGCGGGGAGGATGCGCATGACGGAGACGGGCCGGAGGAGCTCGGCGAGCTCGCCCTCGATGAGCGAGAGCAGTGCGGCGGTGTCGCCGGGGCCGTCGCGCGCCTCGGGGGTGGTCGAGGCGGGCGCGACGATGCGGGCGGCATCGCTTTCCGCGCCGGCGCTCGCCACGGCGCGGGCCTCGCGTGCGAGGGCGATGCCGGGCTCGAGCACGCGGATCATCTCGTCGCCCCAGAGGTGGACGGTCGCTTCG